>CAZPAT010000014.1:0-16959 GCA_964584485.1 uncultured Bifidobacterium sp. | reverse complement strand
GCGGCGGGGCGTTCCCCGTGGCCGGGACCATCCAGGGCACCGTCATCGCGCAGCGCCCGGGCGGTGGCACCCCCATCGCCCCCGGCCAGATCGTGCTGTCGGGCAAGAACCTGTCGGGGGTCACGCTGTTCAACGAGTTCCTGCCGGGCACGCGCATGGAGATCGAGGCCTCCATCCCGGGCATCGCCCCGGACGGGTGGGGAGCCATCGGCGGTGGCCCCACGCTGGTGCAGGACGGGCGGGCGGTCACATCCTCACGCGAGTCGTTCAGCAGCAGCCAGCGCAACGGGCGCACCACCCGCAGCGCCGTGGGGCAGAAGCCCGATGGCACGATCCTGATGGTGGTGGCCGAGGGCCCCCGGCAAGGCGTGCGCGGGTACACCATGTCCGAGCAGGCGAAGATGCTGGACTCCCTGGGCCTGATCACCGCCATGGGCCTCGACGCCGGCGGCTCGTCGATGATGGCCATCGGCCCCAATCAGGTGGTGCCCAACACCGGCAGCCGACCCATCTCGGACATGCTGGTGGCCTACTACGCAGGCGCGCAACTCTCGATCCCCCCCGACAACCGGGTCACCCCCAACGGCGATGGCGTCGCGGACACCATCACCCTCGGCGCGCAGTCCCCCGTGCCCGGGACCACCAACGTCACCGTGGCAAAGCGCGGGGGCGGGTTCTCGGCCTCCGTGCTGGACCGCACGGGCGACGCCGCCTACACGCCCATCACCATCGACCCGCGCGCGCTCGGCATGCCGGAGGGGCCGTACAACGTGACGGCAACGCTCACGCCTGCCGATGGCTCCCCCGCGACGTCGCAGAAGCGCATCATCGTGGTGGACCGCACGCTCGGCGCGCTCCGGGTGAGCAGCCGGGGGGCGAAGGCCTCGCGTCGCGTGACCACCGCATTCACCCTGTCGCGCCCGGCGCGGGTGACCGCCCAGGTCACCACGTCCACGGGTCGCGTGGTCGCCACGCTCGCGCGCAACAAGAAGATGCCCCGGGGACGGAACTCGGTCACGTGGAATGGCCGTTCCGGCAAGAACCTCGCGCGGGCGGGCACCTACTACGTGACGGTCACGGCCAGCAGTTCGCTGGGCCGCACCGCGCTGCGCGACAGCGTGCGCGTCCGCTAGGCCCTCAGCCGGGCATCAGCCGCCGGAGCGACTCCAACACCCGCACCGGATCGGGCGTGCCGGCGGTGAGCGCCAGCGTCGTCACCCCGGCGTCGGCCAGCGCCGCCAGTCGGTCGGCCACGGCCGGCCCGTCGCCGATGATCGCCAGGGCATCCACCATCTCCTCGGAAACCAGCGCCTCGGCATCCTGACGACGTCCGGCGAGAGCGGCGTCGGCGATGGCCGCGGCCTCGCGGGCGAAGCCCATGGCCGACACCGCGTCCCGGTAGTAGTTGCGCTCGCGCGACCCCATGGACCCCACGTAGAAGGCGATCTCGCGGCGGGCGGCGGCACGTGCCGCCTCGGCGCCCGCGCCGCCACCCACCCAGCACACCGCCGATGCCATCACCTGCAGCGGGGCGCGGCCGGGGTCGCGCGCCGCCGTGCCCGTGGCCAGCGGCGCGCTCCAGTGGCCGGTGATCGCCCGGGGCGACGCGAAGAGCGGCCACCAGGCGTCGGCCAGTTCGGCCGCCACGCGCACCCCGCCCGGGGCGAGGGCCGCCACCACCACCGGGATCTCATCGCGCTCCGGCCGGGTGATCATGCGAAGAGGGGTGCCCATGCCCGTCCCCTCGCCCGGCGGCAGCGGCACCGGGCGCGGCCCGTCAACCTCCAGCACCTCGCGCCGCCATGCCATGCGGCATGCCGCGATCACCTCACGCAGTTCGCCGAGCGGGCGCTCGAAGGGCACGCCGTGCCAGCCCTCCACCACCTGCGGGCCGGAGGTGCCGAGGCCGCAGATGGCCCGGCCGGCAGACAGGGCGTCGACCCCCGCGAAGGTCTGGGCGATGAGCGCCGGACTGCGCGAGTACACCGGCAGCACCGCACCGATGCGAATGCGATCGGTGCATGCGGCCATGGCCCCCATCAGCGAGGGGGCATCGAATCCCCAGGTCTCCGGCACCCAGGCCTCATCGCACCCCTCGCGCTCCGCGGCCCGCACCAGCTCGAGCGACGCCCTCGGGTGGGCCATATGGTTCAGCACGATCCCGATGCGCATGCACCAAGCCTAGGGCCCCGGGCAACCTTGTCCCATTCGCAACACGGGGAGAGGCACGCATCCGGCGGGCGGTCTATCTTCGGCATGCTTTCCCGGGGCGGTCGGGACATCGTCGCCCTCCATCCCACACGAGGATCGGCGACGGCCTGAGCACCACCGAGAACGCCACGGCAACCCATGCGCGCGCACTCGCCACCCTGCGGGCGATGATGACGGCGCGCTGGATCGATGCCGTCGAGGAGGAGCTCGTCCAGCGGGGCGAGGCATTCTTCCAGCTCGGCGGCGCCGGCCATGAGGCCACGGCAGTACTGGCCGACCACCTGGGGCCCCAGGACTGGCTGCAGCCGCACTACCGCTCGCGTGCCCTGCTCGTCCGGCGCGGCGTCGCCCCCGAGCAGTTCTTCCACGGACTGCTCTCCACGGCGCAGTCCGACTCCGCGGGGCGCCAGATGCCGGCGTTCCTCAACGACCCCGATCTGCACGTGCTGCCGATGACCGTGCCGACCGGCAACGGGCTGCTGCATGCGGTGGGCGTCGCGCGCGAGGTGGCCGCGGGTGATGACGCGCCCATCGTCGTCGCCGGGGTCGGCGACGGCACCACCCAGCAGGGCGAGGTGATGGAGGCCATCGGAGAGGCCGCCCGCGCTGCCCTGCCGGTGCTCTTCGTGATCGAGGACAACGGCTACGCCATCTCCACGCACACCGCGGGGCGCACCTTCTACGACACCGCGCAGGGCCCGGTCACGCAGTTCCTGGGCGTGCCCATCGTGCGGGCCGACGGCCGCGATCCCGTAACCCTCGATGCCGTGTCGCGTCGCGCGGTGCATGACGTGCGCGAATCCCGGCGGCCGGTGGTGCTCGTGATCGATGTCGAGCGCCTCACCCACCACACGAATGCCGATGACGAGGCCGTGTACCGCGACGCCCGTGAGCGGGCCTCCGCCCGCGAGGGCGACCCCATCGCAGCGCTGCGCGAGCACCTGGTGGCCGAGGGCGTGGCCGCGGCAGAGCTGGTGGCGCTGGACCGCGATGTGGAGGCGCAGGTACGGGCCGCAGCGGCCAGGGCCCTGGAGGCACCGGACCCCGTTGCCACCCATGGCGCGGTGGCCCCGGTATCCGACGAGGTGCGGGCGCGGGCGGGCGCGGCGCCGGGAGACTCCGCCGACGACGGTGCCCCGCAGACCATGCTCGAGGCCATCCGTGACGTGCTGGGCGAGCGCCTGGCCGCCGATCCGCGCGTATCGGTGCTGGGGCAGGACATCGAAGACCCCAAGGGTGATGTGTTCGGCATCACCCGCGGGCTGTCCACCCGGTTCCCCGGCAGGGTCGCCAACGCCCCGCTGAGTGAGTCGACCATCGTGGGCACCTCCATCGGCCGCGCGCTGGCCGGTGGTCGCCCCGTCGCCATGGTGCAGTTCGCGGACTTCCTGCCCCTGGCCTTCAACCAGATCGCCTCGGAGCTCGCCACCATGCACTGGCGTACCGACGGCCGGTGGTCCGCGCCGGTGGTCATCCTTGCCCCGTGCGGTGCATACCGGCCGGGCCTGGGCCCCTTCCACGCCCAGACCCTCGAGGCCACCTTCGCGCACATTCCCGGGCTGGACGTGGCAATGCCGAGCACCGCCGACGATGCCGCGGGTGCGCTGCATGCCGCGCTCGACGGCGATCGCCCCACGCTCATCCTGTACCCGAAGACCTGCCTGAACGACCCGGCCCGGGCGACGCGCGCAGGGGCGCACGCACGCCCGGTGGTGCCCGGCCACGCGGCGGTACGAAACCGCGGCGACGACGTCACGATCGTGGCCTGGGGCTCCACGGCCCCCATCGCCGAGCGCGCCGCGGGCATACTCGACGCCGCGGGCGTGGGCGTGGACCTCATCGATCTCCGCAGCATCGCACCGTGGGACGTCGAGGCCGTGGTGGCGAGCGCCGCCCGCACCCGCCGACTGGTGGTGGTTCATGAGGACAACCTCTCGGGCGGGTTCGGGGCCGAGGTGGTGGCCCGGGTGTCGGATCACCTCGAGGGCGACCTCACCACGCGGCGCATCGCGCGCCCCGACACCTGGGTACCGAACAACTACGTGAACCAGGTGGAGGTACTGCCCTCCACCCGGCAGGTGCTGGATGCCGTGGCCGCCATCCTCGGCGGCCTCGAGGTGGAGGAGGCCGGCGGCACGGCCGAGGACGGCGTGCTGGTGGTGGAGGCCGCAGGCTCCAGCCCTGCCGACCAGCAGGTGATGGTCGTCGAGTGGCTGGTGGGCGACGGCGACACCGTCACCGAGGGCCAGGTGATCGCCGAGTGCGAGGGCGACAAGGCCGCCTTCGAGCTGGCGGCGCCGGCATCGGGTGAGATCGCCGACCTGCACGAGGAGATGGAGGCCGTTGCGGTGGGCACGCCGCTCGCCCGCATCACCCTGGCGCCCGGTGCGGCCGCTGCGCGCAGGCGCATGCCCGCCGAGCCCACCCTGCGCGTACGCCGGGTGACCGGCCACGAGCCATCACCGCTCATCGCGCGCGCGCCATCGCCGCGCGTGATGGCCAGCCCCGTGGGGCTCTCGGCGTTCACGGTGCGGGCGGGGCGCAAGGTGCTCACCAACGCGGAGATCGCCGCGCGGTTCCCCGGGCGCACCGAGGCGGACATCATGCGCCGCACGGGAATCCGGCAGCGGCCGGTACTGGCCCCGGATGAGGACCTGGCCACGCTGGCATCGGCTGCGGCACGCCAGGCGCTGGACGACCAGGGCATGGGTCCGGGCGATCTCGAGGCGATCGTCGTGGCCACCGGCACCCCGCCGCGGCTCAGCCCCACGCTGGCATGCCTGGTACAGAACGCCCTGTCGGAGCACTACGGGGCGTCCGATGTGGCCGCCAGCGACGTGTCGGCCGCCTGCTCGGGCTACCTGTATGCCCTGCAGGGCGCGCACGACCTGCTGCAGCAGCGTCGTGACGGGTCGGTGCTGGTCATCACCGCCGAGGCCATGACGCGCTTCGTCGATCCGTCCGACTTCGACACCGTCGTGGTGTTCGGCGACGCCGTCACCGCGACCGTGGTGCACGGCCCGGACCGCATCGGCGATTCGCCGCTGCTGCTGCACCGACCGGTGCTGTCGGCGACGGGCGACGACGGATCGGTGATCCGGCATGGGCCCGAGGCGCGCGACCACCTGTTCATGGACGGCCCGCGCGTCTACACGCGCGCGGTGCGCGAGATGCTGCGCATGCTCGACCGGGCTGCCGCGGCATCGAGCACCTCCATCGCCGACCTCATGCACGTGGTGCCGCACCAGGCCAACGGGCGCATCATCTCGTCGGTGCAGGCCCGCAGCGGCCTTCCCGAGGACCGCTTCGTGGTGAACGTGGAGAACTGGGGCAATACCTCCTCCTCCACCATCCCCATCGCGCTGGCCGAGCACCTGGCCACCGACCCGCGGGGGCTGGGTGGCCTGGTGGCCTTCGGCGCGGGCCTCACCTCCGGGGCCGCTATCGTGGAATTCACCGGCAACGCCTGATCAGGAGGGCACCGTGGGCGGCATGGAATACTCGCTGGCCATCGACCTGGACCGTGACTTCGACGACGTCGTGCAGGCCACGCGCGCCGCGCTGGCCGACGAGGGATTCGGCGTGCTCACGGAGATCGACGTGCAGGCCACGATGAAGGCCAAGCTGGACGTGGACCGCGAGGAGTACCTGATCCTCGGCGCCTGCAACCCACCGCTCGCCCACACGGCGTTGGAGGCCGAGCCCGAACTGGGCGTGCTGCTGCCGTGCAATGTGGTGGTGTACCGCACCGGCGGCCGCACGCGCGTGAGCGCCGTGGCGGCCGAGCAGATGCTGGGCATGGTGGGCAACGAGCAACTGGGACCCGTTGCCACCGAGGTTGCGCAGCGCATGCAGCGCGTGCTCGACGCGGTGGCCGCCCGCTAGCCCCCGTCGGCCCCTGCGGCGTCCTCCGCCGCGCGCCGCAGGATCTCCCTGGCGTCGTCGGGGCCCACCCCCCGCCGTGCGAGCCACCCCAGCGCCCGGCGGCGATCGCCGGGGTCGTCACCCTGCGCGGGATAACGACGACGCACCTGGCGGATGAGCGCATCGGCCTCCGGGGCCGCAGCGGCACGCGCCGGCGCCTCCCCCTCGTCGGGACGCACGGCCTCGCGCACGGCCGCAGGCGCCAGGCCCCGCCGGATGAGCCGGTCGGCCAGGCGGCGGCGCCCGGCGGCATCGGCGGGAATCCCCTCCCGCTCCACGGCCGCCTCCAGCACGGCATCGTCATGCCCGTCCGGCAGTGCGCAGTCCACGGCGTCCCGCACCTCATCGCGCGTGAACCCCGCCCCGAGCATCTCCGACTGGATGCGGCGCGACGCCCACCCACGCGCCGCCAGCCGTTCCACGCGCGTGACCGCGTTGGCCTGCTGGTCGGCCAGGCCCGCGGCGCGCAGCCGTTCCAGCACCGCATCCACCTGGTCCTCGTCGGCCCGGCGGTCACGCAGGCGCCGTACCACCTCGCGCCGCGACCGGCCACGCCCCACCGCATACCGCAGCGCGGCCTCCCACAGGCGCTCGAGGGCGGCGGCGTCCTCGATCTGCGCCACGCGGGCGTCGTCCATCTCCTCGCCCGACACCAGGCCCAGATCGGCCACCAGGTGAACGGGAAGGCGGAGCCACTTCGCGCCATCACGCTCCACGCGGATGGCGGTACCGCTGGGCGACGCGCGCAGCGCCGTGATCACGCTGGTCACGGCGCCGGAGGGGGTATCACCCCTCGCGCGGGACCTCATTGGAACACCGCATGCACCGCCACACGGGGTGCAGGCGGTCGCGCGCCACGGGGCTCGCCCCGTCCAGGTCGTGCGTGCGCATCTTGCGGTTGGTCGCGAACGTCGCGGCACCGCACTTGGGGCACGGAGGCGCGCCCTCGGTGGCGCTGATGTCGGTGCCGGAGGTCTCTTGCTCAGCCATGGGGCAACCTTACCGCGCGTCCCCGCGCCGTGGGCGCATCAGCGGGCCGACGCCGGGGCCGCGGCGTCCAGCCGTGCCACCTCACGCCGCACCGCCGGGGCCACCTCAGTGCCGTACAGCTCGATGGCCCGCATCATGTCCTCATGCGGCGGGTTGCCCACGCCCATGTGCAGCAGCACCCGCCGATTCCCGAACATCTCGTACTCGGCCAGGATCTTCTCGGTCACCTCGGCCGGGCTTCCCACCATCAGCGCGCCGTGGGGCTGGCGCATGCGATCGAACTGGGCACGGTCGATCTCGGTGCCCCACCCCCGCTCGCGCCCGATCTGGTTCATCGCGGCCATCAGGCCGGGTGCCGAGATGTCGGCCGCGCGCTGGGAGGTATCGGCGATGAACCCATGCGATCCGATACCCACCGGGACGGCCGCCGGGTCGTGGCCGTACTCGGCAAGGGCCTCGCGGTAGAGGTTGACGAACGGGATGAAAGGTTGGGCCGCCGCGCCGATGATGGCCACCGACACCGGCAGCCCGCGCGCGGCGGCGTTCACCACCGACTGCGGCGTGCCGCCCACGGCGATCCATACGGGCAGGGACTGCTGCTCGGGCCGTGGGTGCACGGGGCGGCCGTTGATGGCCGGGCGATGGCGGCCCTGCCACGTGATCACCTCCTGCTCGCGCAACTGCAGCAGGAGGTCCAGTTTCTCCAGGAACAGGTCCTGGTAGTCGGCCAGGTCGTAACCGAACAGCGGGAACGACTCGATGAACGACCCACGTCCCGCCATCACCTCCGCACGCCCCTGCGATATGAGATCGATGGTGGCGAAGTCCTGGAACACCCTCACGGGATCGTCGGACGAGAGCACCGTGACCGACGAGGTCAGCCGGATGCGTGAGGTGCGCGCCGCAGCGGCCGCCAGCACCACCGCGGGCGACGACACCGGGAAGTCCGGGCGGTGGTGCTCGCCCACCCCGAACACGTCCAGCCCCACCTCGTCCGCCAGGACGATCTCGTCCACCAGGTCGCGCACCCGCTGCCCCACGTCGATCGTGCGCCCCGTGGCTGGGTCGGGGGTGGCATCGCCGAACGAGTAGATGCCCATCTCGATGCCGGTCACAGGGAACCCCCGTCGCCCGTGGCGCGCGCCCGGCGGGCCTCGTCCAGTTCCCGCTGGATACGGCCGTCATCGCGCTCCGCCAAGATGACGTACGCGACGTAGAAGACCCCCAGGCTGATGCCCAGCCCGGATGCCACCCACAGGAACGGCGACCACCCGAGCGGCGCGCCGATGGCCCAGCCGATGAGCAGGCTCACCGGCACCATGATGGCGCCGAGCACCCACACCCGCCGCCGCGCGGAACGCGTGTACTCCGGCGTGGGATGCAGCCCCTCCTGCTCGGCACTCACCCGCGCGACGATCTGTGCACGGGTCTCCCGCCCCGCCTCACGCCCGGTGTCCGAATGCTCATTCACGGCAGGCATTGTTCCACGGCATCTGCGTCGTCACCCGGGACAGCGTGCCCCGTCGTACGCGGCGTGCGAGAGTTGGGATATGCGGCTCACCTGCGTCCACTGCGGACAGCCCATCAAGCCCATGCGCGGGGCGCCCGGGTTCTTCCAGCACGCCTCGCGCACCACCGCCGCATGCGATCTCGACTCCGACCACGTGCCGGGTCCGGACTGGGACGCCCTTGGTCCGATCAACTGCCGGGCGTGCGGTGAGCCGGTGACCGGCGGAGCGCACCACGCAGTGCACGTGCATGGCGCGCTGGACGCCGACCATGACGCCGATCCGGTGATCGAGGGCGCCTGGTAGTCAGCCCACGCGGGGCCACGACGAGACCAGCGGGAACGGACGGATGGGGCCGCCGCCGCCCGGGTGGATCTCGAAGTGCAGGTGGGTCACCGTGCCCTTGGCATCGCCGGTGTCGCCGTTGTAGCCGAGCACCGTGCCGGCACGCACGAACGCCCCCTCGCGCGCGGCGGGCGCGAAGCCGTCGAGGTGGCAGTAGAAGTACTCATCGCCATTGGGGGCCCGCAGCCAGAACCGGTTGCCGCTGACGGGCGTGGTTCCGATGCGCACCACCGTGCCGCTCACCACGGCGACGATCGGTGCCCCCCGGGCGGCCACGATGTCGATGCCCTCGTGGTACCGGCTGCCGCGCGGGGCCATCCAGTCGTCCGAGAACGTGGCCGGCGCGGCCACCGGGAACACCGGCTCCACGCCGGGGACAGCGACGGGGATGTCCCGGGCGCCCTTGGCCCGTGCGGCGCGCACGCGCTCCTGCGCACGGGCCGACAGCGCCGCCTTCAGATCACCCCGCGCGCGCGACACCAGGGTTCGCTGGCGGGCGAGCACGGTGCGAATGCGCGCGGCCTCGCGCGACGCCGCCGCGGCCTCGGCACGCGCGCTGGCGACCGTGCGCGTGAGCACCACCTGCTGGCGGCGGAGCGCCACGCGCCGCGCGCGCACCCTCTCCACCATGTCGGCGTCATCGCCCGCGGCCGCCTGCAGGGCCTCGGAGCGGGTGACCAGGTCGGTGAGCGACCCGCTCTGCGCCACCAGGTCCACGAGGTCCGGCTCGGGGCGCCGGTACAGCGCCACGAGGCGCTCCGACAGCGCCTGCCGGGCCAGCACCAGCTGTCCCCGGGTGCGCGCGATCTCCGCGCGCGTGCGCACCGCCTTCGCGCGCGCCTCGTCCGCCCGGTCCATCGCGGCGTTGTGGCGCTGGGCCGCCGCGCCCGCCTGGGCGTCCAGCGCGGCCGCGCGCGCCTCGACGGCCTCCACCCGCTGCTTCAGGGTGGTCACGTCGCGGGCCGCGTGCAGGGGCGACGCCACCGCCGCCAGCGCTGTCGCGGCAAGCGCCGTGATGAGGACTCGGCGGGCCATGGGCCGGGCATTGTCGCCCGCCCCACGGCACCGCCGTGAAATCCCCGTTGCTACGTCAGGCGTGCTCCTCGGCCGCCATCCGGCACTCCCGACGTCCCTACTTGTTCTTCCGGTTCGTGTAGACCACGTTGAAGTCGCCATCGGCATCGACGTTCAGGATGCTCACGGGCACGTTGGGACGGTTGCCCACGCGGTTGATCGTGATCTTCCCGGTTGCCCCGCGGTAGTTGGCCGTCTTCCTGAGTTGTGCAAGCACCCGGCTGTAGTCAAAGGCCGTTCCCGCGCGCTTCCAGGCCCTGAAGAGGATCTTCGCCGAGTCGTAGGTGAAGGTCCCCCACGTCCCCGGGGTCTTGCGGAAGGTCTTGGTGTAGTTCCTCACGTAGGCCTTCGCCGTGGGGAACTGCTGCGGAGTGGGGACACCGCTGAATACGCACTGCCGGCTGGCGGCCACACCCGCGCCGGTGATGAACGCCGGATCCTGGTTGGCCAGGCCCGCGAAGCACCGGGCCGTGCTGCCTGTCGCGACGAGTTGCTTCGCGATCGCCGAGCCCTCCGGGTAGTAGGTGCTGAGGTAGACCACGTCGGGGCTCCCCGCGAGCGCCTGCGCGATCTGCGGCGCGAAGTCGGTCTGATCCTCGGAGATCGGCACCTGCGTCACCACCGCGCCCGATGATTCCAGGGTGCGCTGGAGGCGATTCGCCATGCTCTTCGTGTACGCGGAGGGATCCACCAGCATCGAGACACGCGACGGCTTCCACTGGGTGGTGATGAACTCGGACTCCACCGGGGAGATCTGGCTGTTCTTCGGCTGGACGGTGACGCCCTTGCCTGTGGTGGCGTCGGTGGAGGTCATCTGCACGGGCACGACCTTCGCCTTCGTGTACACCGAGAGGTTCTTCAGCCCGACGGACGAGTTGTACGGCCCGATGACTGCGACGGCTCCCGACTTCACGGCCTTCCTGGCGACGGAGACGGCGATGTCGGGGTTGGCCTTGTCGTTCGCACGGACAACTCTCACCTTGCGGCCGTAGAAGCCTCCCGACGCGTTGAATTCGCGCGCGGCGAGTTGGACGCCGCGCAGCATGTCGAGGCCATTCGAGGCCTGATCGCCCGTCTGCGGCCCCTCGACGGCGATGGTGATCACGCCGTAGGTGGATGGGTCACCCCCGACCGACTGCGCGGTGGCGGTCGCGGCAAGTGCTCCTGCTGCCAGAAGTGCTCCGGCAACGGTCAACGATCGGGAGGTACGCAAGACGGACTCTCTTTCATCGGTAGCGTCAAGACCCTACACACAGGCTTCACCGCCGGTTCACGGTGGAGCCCGGCTCCGGGGCCCCGGGCCGACCCGCGCAGCGCCCCTGATGCCGGGGTACTGCTACCGCGGGGGGTGACGGGCTCGGCGGGATGGACCCCCCGAACCATCACGCGCCCCGGAGATCCTCTATCTCCGGTGCCCGCCACCCGCACCCGCGGTGTGTCCTTTGTATCGCTGCTCCGCATGATCCGTACTGGTCGATCGGGTGGTTCCCGGGGCGCGGGCGCAAATACCCCCCGTCCGGCCCCGGCGACCCACCCGAATGGGGGTCATGGCCCACGACGCATGGCCAATTCGCCAGAACCCACCGGTCGGGTGGGCCGGGGGCACGCGCACCCCCCCGCGCGGCTAGTCCCGCACGCTACGTTCGGTGCATGTACTGCACGCCGCCGCCTCCACCCCTCGCCGCCATCGTCCGACAGGCCACCCAGCTCGTGAGCTCCCGGGTGGCACCGATCCCCACGCCCCGGGCCTGCCTGACCGACGAGGTCGCACCCGGTTCCGGAATGGCCACGCCGGGGGTGGTGTGGTTCTCTGCCGCGGACGACACCGTGTTCCGCCAGTCCGCCCGACGCTGGCCTGCCGACCGGCCCGTGGTGGTGCTGCACGAGGTGCTGCACCAGGTGGCGATGGCCAACGGGCTCGAGGGCGACGTGGACATGGCCGCGGAGGAGGGGCTGGTCGAGGCGGTCACCCACGACCTCAAGCGCCAGTGGCTGCGCCGCGTGCGCGGCCGGGACGGACGGGTGGCCATCGCCTACAGGGGCTGGGTCACGTCGGTACGCCGGGCAAGCGCGGCCGCCACGGCCAGCCGGTGGACCTCCCGCGACGCCCGCGTATGGCGTGCGCAGATGGTGGGCACCCCCCCGACGGCGCGACAGGCGATCGCCGGCATCAACTGAGCACAGCGGGGCACGGGGGCCCCGGGGGCGCGCAGGGTGCGCCCCCGGGGCATGCCCGGTGACCGGCTAGCCGGTCACCGGCGTGGCAGGCCGCCTGGCCGCCACGACCGTGGTGCAGGCCCGGGCCCGCGCCGAATCCGCGTCGGTGGCGGTGGCCACGGCGACGTTGCAGCTGCGACCGGTGGCGCTCAGGCGCATCTTGAAGCGCACCGCCTTCGTCACCGTCTGGCCCGGGGCCAGATCGCCGATGTTCCACTGCGCCACCCGTCCCGACACCGTGGCGCCGGACGGAACCGCCCGCCACAGCATGGTGGCCGGCGGGGTGTCACGCAGCACGACCCCGGTGGCCGTGGAGGCCCCGTTGTTCGTGACCTTCACGGTGTACGAGGCGAATCCGCCGCGACGGGTGGTCTTCGTGCCCGTCTTGGTCACCTCGAGCGCCGGTCCGGCCGGCCGGAGCGCGACCGGCACCGACGCCGGGGACACCGCCGGCGTACCGGCCGGCGTCACCGGAGTCTCCGGCGTCACCGGGGTGCAGATGCCGCCCGACACCGGAACCGGCGTCGCCACCGCGGTGTCGTCCTTGCCGGGAGTGAACGTGTACTTCGGGTACTCGCCACCCGAGAAGTCCAGGTCCACCGATGCGGTGTTGGCCACGCTGGTCCCGCACAGTGCGGGGTCGGCCGTGACCACGCTCGATGCCGTCCACTCGAGGGTGGCGCCCGGTGCGAGCGATTCCGGCAGGTCGGCCGGCGGCGTGAGCGTTGCGGTGGGGTCGGTGATCGCGATCGTCGCCGTCGGGATGGCGAGCGGACCGGTGTTGGTGACCGGCACCGCCCATGTGACCGTGCCCCCCGGCTCCACGCTGGCCTGCTCGGACGACTTCGTGATCGAGATGTCCAGCGGGCAGACGACGTCGGTCATCCAGGTGGAGCTGCGCATCTCGGGCGCGCTGTTGGACCTCTTGCGCGCCACCCGCGTGCGCTTCTTCGCAGCCCGTGCGTTGGCGCGTGCGTTGCTGACCTTGTCGCCGTTCAGCTTCTCCAGCGCCACATAGGCGGTGTTGTTCACCGAACCGCCGCACATGTCGAGGCCCTGATCCAGCGTGATGGTGCGCGTGCCGGTCCAGGTACGCGATCCCTCCGGCGGGATGTCGGAGGTGTCGGCCGGCGGCATGAGATCCGTGGACGGGTCCCATACATGGACGTCGGCGTAGTCAACGGGCTTGAGGCCCACGTTGGTGACCACCACCGAGTAGTCGATGGTCCCGCCCGGCAGCACCGTGGCGTCGCCGGTCTTCTTGATTCCGAGCGGGAAGCAGCCGTTCGCGAGGAGGTCCTCTCCCGCAGGCCAGTTGTTGCCGTTGTATGTCCAGAACTGGCCGGGACCATTCGGCGGGCTCTTCTTCGGCTGCGTGAACGGCGGGATCACGTCGTCCTCATGCTTGCCATGACCCTCCAGCTTCCCCGAGACGGGGTTCTGGACGGAACTCTCGTCCACCGTGTTCACGGTGTACGGGTTCGTGCTCGAACTCGTCGCGTGGCACAGGGTGACCTTCTCGCCGGAGCTGCTCGAGCTCCCGGCGACCGCCGACCCGGTGATGCCCAGCATCCCTGCGGCCGTCCCCACGACGGCCAGGCCCAGCGCCCGGCGCCGTCGTGCCCCTGCGCGACGCACATGCTGTGCGCTCATGTCATTCACCTTTCCCCCGGGCGGATGACCCGCCCAATTCGCCCACGGCATCGACCGCAGGCCCTTGGGGCGACGGTATGAACGGCGCCATGTGGAGCCCACGGGCGCCCGGGGAGTCACATGCGCACCCCGCGCGCGGTCATGCACGGGGCGAGCGACGTGGCGCCCACGCACCCCCTGGGGCGCCCGGAGGACGCCATGCGAACAGGGGTCCCTCCCCGCCGTGGGGGGCTCCGCAGGCGCGCGCTACCGTGTGGCCATGGCGCGCGTCACCGTGTATGCGACCCCGTTCTGTGCGTACTGCGTGGGGGCGAAGCGCTACCTGACGCGGCGGGGCATTCCGTTCGACGAGGTCCGCATCAACCTCATGCGACCCGGGGCGCGCGACCGCATACAGGCCGCGAGTGGCGGTGGGCGCACCTTTCCGCAGATCGTGATCGACGGCGAGCCGATCGGCGGGTTCGACAGCCTGCGTGCCCTGGGGCGCTCGGGGGAGCTGGCGCGCCGGCTGGGCAGTCCGCCGGACGCGGGCTGACCGCAATGGGGCGCGCGGTGGCATGGACGCTGCGGGCCCTGCTGGTGGTGCTGGCCATCGCGGCGCTGATCGGCCTGGGCGTGGTGTTCACCGGCGCCGAGGGCACGGTGATGCAGGTGCTGGGATCGGTGCTGGTGCTGGGATCGGTGCTGCTGCTGGCGCTGTCCGCCGCCCTCGCGCCATGGGTGCCCATGCGCGCGGCCATCGCCATGCTCGCATCCGCCGGCGCCGTGCTCACGTGGATCACCATCTGGGCACCGGACGATGGCGGGTCGGCGTGGGTGGGCCGGGCCGCTGCGATGATCGCCGCCCTGCTGGTGGTGGTGGCCGTCGCGCTGGTGCTGCGGCACCTGACGCTGCCGGCGAGGGCACGCCGTGCCCGGCGCGTGGCGCTGGCGGGCGACGTGGCCGGGCTGGTGCTGCTGGGGATGGTGTGGGCGATGATCGCCACCGATGGCGCGGCCGGTATCCCCGACCGCGCCATCGCGGGCACGGCGATCATCTACGCGGCGTCCGCCCTCGGCGCGCTGGTGATGGCGGTGATGCGCTCGTACGCCATCGTGCGCCGCGACTGACGCCGCGGGTCATGCAACCGGCTGCGGCTCCGCCATGGGCTGCGGCACGATGCGGATGTACGGGCGCGGCTCCTCCCACCCCTCCGGCCAGATCTCCGCGGCCTGCTCGTTGGACACCGACCCCGCGATGATGACGTCGTCACCCTGCTGCCACTGGGCCGGGGTGGCCACCTTGTGGCGGGCCGTGAGCTGCAGGGAATCGATCACCCGCAGCACCTCGTCGAAGTTGCGACCGGTGGTCATCGGGTAGACCAGGAGCAGCTTCAGCGACTTGTCCGGGCCGATGACGAATACGTTGCGCACCGTCTGGTTGTCGGCCGGGGTGCGCGACAGCGGATCGCCGTCGACATCGGCCGCCAGCATGCCGTACGCCTTCGAGATGGCGAAGTCGGCGTCGCTGATGATGGGGTAGTTGGGCGCCGTGCCCTGCGTCTCCTCGATGTCGCGCGCCCACTCCTGGTGGCGGTCGAGCGGGTCCACCGAGAGGCCGATGATCTTCACGCCGCGGGCGTCGAACTCGGGCTTGATGCGTGCCATGTACCCCAGTTCGGTGGTGCACACCGGCGTGAAGTCCTTCGGGTGCGAGAACAGCACCGCCCACGAGTCGCCGATCCACTCGTGAAAGCGGATAGTGCCCTCCGTGGTCTCGGCCGTGAAGTCCGGGACGGTCTGGTTGATGCTGAGTGCCATGGGTCTCCTCGCGCGGGTCGCCGTGCTAATCACAATAAAATAATTTGCATTATTGGGAATAAAGACTAGCGTGCACTCAACAAAAGGGAAAGCGCCGCCGTGGCGCCCCGCGAGAGCACGAGGTGAACATGTCCGTACGTCCCGAGGTGATCGCCGCCAACCAGGCATACGCCGCCGGCTTCGACAAGGGCGACCTGGCCCTGCCCCCCGCCCGGAGGTTCGCGATCCTCACGTGCATGGACGCCCGCCTCGACCCCGCGAAGTACGCGGGTCTCGCCGAGGGCGACGCGCACGTCATCCGCAATGCGGGCGGCCGCGCGAGCGACGACGCCATCCGCTCGCTGGTCATCTCCTACAAGCTGCTGGGCACCCGCGAGTGGTTCGTGGTGCACCACACCGACTGCGGCATGGAGTTCTTCACCAACGAGGTGATGGGCGACCTGCTGGCCTCCAGCCTGGAGACGGCCGAGCTCGGCCCCGACGGCTTCGTGGACGTGGGCGCGGGCCCCGGCTCGGACGTGGGCCGCTCCATCGACTGGCTCACCATCGGCGATCAGTCCGGCGCGGTGGTGGATGACGTGCGGCGCATCCGCGAGCACCCGCTGGTGCCGGGTGACATCCCGGTGTACGGCTACGTGTACGACGTCCGGACCGGGGTTCTGGTGGAGATCCCCGAGGCCACCGCGGTGGGGGCTGCCGCGGCAACTGCCGCGGCGTAGCCACCCCGCGGCAGCGAGTCGGCCATGGGCGTAGCGTGGCGCGCACCCCGTGCCACCACCAAGGAGCCCCATGGCCGACTCGCTCGCGGCGGCAAACGCCGCCTTCTACGCCGCGCTGAACGCGAACCTGGCGGGCGACACCGCTCCCATGCGCGCCATCTGGTCACAGGCCACCGATGTCACCAACATGGGCCCGTTCGGCGGGCGCCAGGCCGGTGCCCAGGCCGTGGCCGCGCACTTCGATGAGGAGGCACGCGCCGGCATGACCGGCACGGTGGTGCTGGACGACGCCCTTATGGTGGACCTGGGCGACGGCGGCTACGTCACCGGAATCGAGCGTGGCGTGGACTTCCATGACGCATCCGGTGCCGCCATGCGCATCCAGCACCGGACCACCAACGTATTCCGCCGCGAGGCGGACGGCTGGCGCATGGTGCACCACCACTGCGACCAGCACGCGGGCGGGTAGCGCCCGCAGCGGGCGGAGCCCCGTCAGGGCACCGCCCGCTGCACCGCGC
>CAZPAT010000013.1:10897-17849 GCA_964584485.1 uncultured Bifidobacterium sp. | reverse complement strand
CACGACCTCGAGGGCGTCCCGGAGGACGCCCTCGATCGTGCGCTCGGATGGCTGCTCGGCCCAGCCCGCGAACCCCGCGCCGTCGTACTCGACGTCAAGACGCAGGACGGGCATGGCGCGGCGGGCTAGTTCAGGTTGGTCGGCGTCAGCCCGAACGCGCTCGCGCGGAAGCCGTACACGTTGTACAGCGCGGTCGCGTTGCGGAGAACCTGCACCGAACCCCACTGGTTCGTCATGTTGAGCGTCGCGTAGGCGCTGCCGGGCTTGGTGACGACCGCCCACTGCCAGCCGTTCACCGGACCCACGCGGCGCTCGGTCACCTTCACGCCGTTGGTCTGCTGGAGCGATACGAACACGCTCGCCTGGTTGCTCGTCTTGTTCCGGCGCTGGGCCGTCACCACGAGGCGGTAGAGGCCGCTCGGCGAGGACGCCAGCGTCTTCTTGGTGCTGGTCGACGCGCACGGCGCACCACCCGGGAAGAGGTCGTTCACGACCGCCGCCGGAATGCTGCCCACGTTGTCGCAGAAGTTCACGCCGCCGTCGATCACGGTCCAGTTGGGACCGGTGCCGGTCAGGACCGTCCACTGGGCCGGGATGAGGCCCGTGTACTTGGCGGTGGGCTGGATCTGCGCCCGGGCGTACGCCTGGTTCACCGATGAGATCGCGATGTTCTGCACCGTGTACGCCGAGTACGTGTAGCCCTGCGTCTGGCTGGTCCAGTAGTTGACGGCATCCACGATGCCGTTGATCTGCGTCTGGTTGGCGGCCATCACCGCCGTGCCGGATGACGCGCCGATGATCGCCACGCCGGCGGCCGCGGTCACGGCCACCGCGCAGGTCGCGGCGATGCGGGTGCGGATGGTCATGCGGTTACCCCCGTCGCGGTCGGGACCGGACGCGAGAGCTCCAGCAGCACCATCGGCGCCGCGTCGCCCTGGCGCGGCCCGAGCTTGGTCACGCGGGTGTAGCCGCCCGGGACGTCCTTGAACACCGGCGCGATGTCATCGAACAGCCGGTAGGTGATCGGCTTGTTGCGCAGCAGCGAGATCGCCTGACGGCGCGCATGCAGGGTCCCCTGCTTGCCCAGGGTGATGGCGCGCTCGGCCGTCTGGCGGGCCAGCCTGGCCTTGGCCTCGGTGGTCTGGATGCGTCCGTGCTCCAGCAGCGCCACGGCCATGTTGGCCGCCATCGCGCTGCGGTGCGCGCTGTCACGATTGAGCTTGGGTCCGCGCCTGCGGTGTCGCATGGTGTCTCCGGTTGACGGGTCGGTGTGTGATCAGTCGTCGCGGAGCCCCAGGCCATGGCGGGCCAGGTTCTCCTTGACCTCTTCGATGCTCTTCTTGCCGAAGTTCGGGATGGCCGAGAGGTCGTCCTCGCTCTTCGAGATGAGGTCGCCGATGGTCTCGACGCCAACGCGCTTCAGGCAGTTGTACGAACGCACGCCGAGCTCCAGCTCCTCGATGAGGATGTTCGCCATCTCGCCGCCGGGCTGCGGCGCCTCGGGCTCCTCCTCGCCGAGCAGGCGGATGTCCTTGGGGTCGGCGAAGATCGAAAGGCGCTCGATGAGGATTGCCGATGCCTGGGCCACGGCCGTGCGGGGATCCACCGAGCCGTCGGTCTCCACCTCGAGGGTCAGCTTGTCGTAGTCGGTGCGCTGGCCCACGCGGGCGGCGCCGACCTCGTACCGCACGCGGCGCACGGGCGAGAAGTTGCTGTCCACCGGGATCACCCCGATCGTGGATCCGGGGCCCTTGTTCTGGTCGGCGGGCACGTAGCCGCGGCCACGGGCGATGGTGAGCACCATGTCCAGCGAGGCACCGGCCTCGAGGTTGGCGATCTCCAGGTCGGGGTTGAGGATCTCGAGGTCTGCGGGGCAGGCGATGTCACCTGCCGTCACCGTTCCGGGCCCCTGCCGCGACAGCTCCACCTCGATCTCGTCCGCCTCGCCGACGAGGCGGCACACCAGGCCGCGGAGGTTGAGGATGATGTCGGTGACGTCCTCGCGCACGCCCTTGACGGTCGTGAACTCGTGCTGCACGCCATCGACCTTGATGGAGGTGACGGCGGCGCCCTCGAGCGACGACAGGAGCACGCGGCGGAGCGAGTTCCCGAAGGTGTGGCCGAAGCCGCGGTCGAGCGGTTCCACCTCGACCGTCCCGAGCGTCTCGGACTCGGGCTCGTAGGACATGCGCGGGGTCTGGATGTCGAGCACTTGGGCTGCTCCTCCCGGCCCTCTGGCCGGTTATGTGGTGAACGCGGAACCGGGTCCGGCGGCCTCGGCCGGGGCCCCCGCGTCAGGGGCGCCCCGCCATCGCCCGTGCCGGGCCCGGGGTAATACCTACTTCGAGTAGAGCTCCACGATGAGCTGTTCGCGCACCGGGGTGTCGATCTCGGTGCGGTCGGGTGCCTTCAGCACCTTGCCCGACAGCGACTCGTGGTCGGCCTGCAGCCACGGCGCGACGGACGCACCGATCTCCGTGGCGCCACGCACGGTCTGCTCGGCACCGGACTCGGGCTTGATGGTGATGACATCGTCGGGTCGGCACTGGTACGAGGGGATGTCCACCCGCTTGCCGTTGACGAGGATGTGGCCGTGGCGCACCAGCTGCCGGCCCTGGCGGCGCGAGGCCGCGAAGCCCAGGCGGGTGACCACGTTGTCCAGCCGCATCTCGAGCAGGCGCAGCAGGTTCTCGCCGGTGATGCCCGGCTGGCGGCTGGCCTTGTCGTAGTACCGGCGGAACTGCTTCTCGAGCACCCCGTAGTAGCGGCGCGCGCGCTGCTTCTCGCGCAACTGGATCAGGTACTCCGACTGGCGGATGCGCCCGCGGCCGTTGTGGCCGGGCGGGTAGTTGCGCCGCTCGATGGCGCACTTCTCGGTGAGGCAGCGCGAGCCCTTGAGGAAGAGCTTCTCCCCCTCACGGCGGCACTGCTTGCACTGCGGGTCACGATCGCGTGCCACGCCGGCCTCCTAGACGCGGCGCCGCTTGCGCGGGCGGCAGCCATTGTGGGGAACGGGACTGACATCGGTGACCGAGGTCACCTCGAGGCCGGCGGCCTGCAGCGAGCGGATGGCGGTCTCGCGGCCCGAGCCCGGGCCCTTCACGAAGACGTCCACCTTCTGCAGGCCGTGCTCCATGCCCTTGCGGGCAGCCGCATCGGCCGTGACCTGGGCCGCGAACGGGGTGCTCTTGCGGGAGCCCTTGAAGCCGGCGGAACCGGCGGTCTCCCACGCGATCACGTTGCCCGAGCGGTCGGTCAGGGTGACGATCGTGTTGTTGAACGAGGTCTTGATGTGGGCGTGGCCGGCCGCGATGTTCTTGCGGGCCTTGCGGCGGGTACGACCTCGTGTGGCCTTCTGGCGTGCCATGTGCTCCTTCTGCTCCGGCTAACTCTTGCGCTGCTTGCCGACGGTGCGCTTCGGGCCCTTGCGGGTCCGGGCGTTGGTCTTGGTCCGCTGGCCGTGGGCCGGCAGGCCGCGCCGGTGACGCAAGCCGCGGTAGCAGCCGATGTCCATCAGGCGCTTGATGTTGTTGGCGCGCTCGCGCCGGAGGTCGCCCTCCACCAGGTAATCGCGCTCGATCACCTCGCGGAGCTGCCCCACCTCCTCCTCCGTCAGGTCACGGACGTAGGTGTCCCTGCTGATCCCGACCTTGCCGAGGATCTCGTTGGCCGTGGTGCGGCCGATCCCGTAGACGTAGGTGAGGCCGATCTCCACCCGCTTCTCGCGGGGGATGTTGACTCCGGCGATTCGTGCCACTGACTACCCCTGGGTCTGCTTGTGACGAGGGTTGACGCAGATCACGAGGACCTTGCCGTGCCGCTTGATGACACGGCACTTCTCGCACATCGGCTTCACGGACGGACGGACCTTCACGGATTGCTCCTCGATGGGTGACCCGGGGACGACACGGAAAGGCGCGGGGCCCGATGGGCCGCGACGCCCCCACTGCGCGCGAGGTGACGACCGGCAGTCACCCGGCCCGAATGGCACAGGACGACCGTCGCGTTTCGTTCCACGCGCGGCCGCGCAAGATAGCAGGAACGGGGCATCAGCGGAACCGATCCGTCACCCGGCGCGACGGGTCAGGATTCGCGGGCCCGATGCCGTGATGGCCACCGTGTGCTCGAAGTGCGCGGCAAGGCCCATGTCGCGGGTGGCGACCACCCAGCCATCCCCGCCCAGCACGACCTCCGGATCCTTCTCGGTGACCATCGGCTCGATTGCGATGACGACGCCCTCCTCCAGCAGCACCCCCGTGCCGGCCGTGCCGAAATTGGGGACCTGGGGCTCCTCATGCATGCTGCGGCCGACTCCGTGCCCCACCAGCGTGCGCACCACGTTGAAGCCGGCGCGCTCCACGACCTCCTGCACCGCGGCGCCGATGTCACCCGTGCGGTTTCCGGGCCGCGCCTGGGTGATCCCCGCGGCGAGCGACCGCCGTGTCGCATCCATGAGGTCGGTGGCCACCTGACCCACCTCACCCACCGGGATCGTGCGGGCGGAGTCGCTCACCCAGCCGTCCAGCGTCACGCCGCAGTCGATGCTCACGATGTCGCCCTCGCCCAGCACGTAGGGCCCGGGGATCGCGTGAACCACCTCCTCGTTCACCGACGGGCAGATCGTGCCGGGAAAGCCGTGGTACCCCTTGAAAGACGGCACGCCGCCGCGATCCCGGATGAACTGCTCGGCCATCTCATCGAGGTCGAGCGTGGTGACGCCCGGGGCCACCGCGGCCTCGAGGATGTCCAGGCACTCGGCCAGCACCGCGCCGCTGGCGGCCATGGCGTCGATCTCGGCCGGCGTCTTGGTGATGGGGCCGCCCCGGCCCGTTCCGCCATCCACGGGTTCCTGCCCCCGCGCCCTACGCGATCGCTTCGACAACCTGCGCCTGGACCTCATCGAGTGGCAGCGCGCCGTCCACCCGGCGCAGCAGCCCACGCGACGCGTAGTAGTCGATGAGCGGTGCGGTCTGGGAGTCGTACACGTCCAGGCGGTTGGCGACGGCCTCGGGCCGGTCATCATCCCGCTGGTACAGATCGCACTCGGCTCCCGTCGCGGAGCATGGTGCGCCGTCGTAGGGATTGCTCACCTCGTGAAACGATCGCCCGCAGCCGCGGCAGATCCACCGGCCCCCGAGGCGCCGCACCAGCTCGTCGCGTGGCACGTCGAACGAGATCACGGCGTCCACGGGGGCGCCCATCTCGGCCAGCATGGCGTCGAGCGCCTCGGCCTGGGGCGTGGTGCGCGGGAAGCCGTCCAGCATGAAGTCGTCCGTGCGGCCCGCCAGCGCCTCGCGGATCATCCCGATCACGACCGCGTCGGGCACCAGGTCGCCGGCGTCCATGTACCGCTTGGCCTCCAGCCCCAGCGGCGTGCCCTCCTTCACGGCGGCCCGCAGCAGGTCGCCGGTGGAGAGGTGCAGGAGCCCGCGCTCCTTCAGCATCTCCGCCTGGGTGCCCTTGCCGGCACCGGGTGGTCCGAACAGAACGAGGCGCGCTATTGGAGGAACCCTTCGTAGGAGCGCATCATCAGCTGGGCCTCCATCTGGCGCATGGTGTCCAGGGCGACGCCGACGACGATGAGCATGGACGTTCCGCCGAAGAGCCCGAAGAACACGTTCGACTCCGGCAGGTACCGGAAGACGATGTTCGGGAACTCGGCGATGATGGCGAGGTAGATCGCACCCGGAAGCGTCAGGCGCGACACCACGCGATCGAGGTAGATGGCCGTCGGGCGGCCGGGGCGCACGCCGGGGATGAACCCGCCGTACTTCTTCAGGTTGTCCGCCTGCTCCGTCGGGTTGAACTGCACCGCGGTGTAGAAGTAGGTGAACAGCACGATCAGCAGGCCCTCGAACAGGATGAACCACCAGGAGCCCGGCGACAGGAAGTCGGCCACGCCCTGGGCCCAGCCGGTACCGCCCGCGAGCTCGGCGATAGTCGGCGGCAGGATCGTGATGGAGGCCGCGAAGATCACAGGGATCACGCCCGCCATGTTCACGCGGATCGGCATGTAGGTACTGCCGCCCGATGTCATGCGGCGACCCACCTGCCGCTTCGCGTACTGGATGGGAATGCGGCGCACACCCTCGTTCACGAACACCACGCCCACCACGATGGCGGCGGCGATGACGCCGATGACGACGGCCGTGACCGGCGGCAGCCCGAGCCAGCCGCGGATCGCATCGGGCAGCGCCGACACGATGGACACGAAGATGAGCAGCGAGATGCCGTTGCCCACGCCGTGCTGGGTGATCAGCTCGCCCAGCCACATCACGAGCGTGGTACCCGCCGTGAGCGAGATGACGATCAGGAACGTGCGTGACCAGCCCACGCCCGGAAGGGCATCCTGCGACTTGAAGTACAGGACGTAGGCCATGGACTGGAGGAATGCCAGGCCCACGGTCATGTACCGGGTGTACTGGGTGATCTTGGCGTAGCCCGACTCGCCCTCCTTCTGGAGGCGCTCGAGCGACGGGATCACGACCGTGAGCAGCTGCAGGATGATGCTCGCGGTGATGTACGGCATGATCCCCAACGCGAACACGGCGAAGCGCGTGAGCGCTCCACCCGCGAACAGGTTGAGGAAGTTCAGGATATTGGTGGTGCCCTGGTTCTCCAGGGCGGCGGCCAGGCGCTCGGGCTGCACGCCGGGGACCGGTACGTACGAGCCGAACCGGAACACCAGCAGGATCCCCGCCGTGAACAGCAGCTTCTTCCGCAGCTCCGGCGAGCGGAGCGAGTTGAGCATGGCCTGGAGCATCAGCGGGGCCTCGCCTGAGGCGTCCTACTCCGTGCCGACGAGCTCGACGCGGCCGCCGGCCGCCTCGATCTTGGCCACCGCCGCCGCCGACGCCTGATCCACGCGCACCGTGAGCGCGTGGGAGATGTCGCCGCCCGCGAGCAGCTTCACCGGGTAGTCGCGGTTGGAGTTGTTCTTCACCAGGCCGCG
>CAZPAT010000013.1:3570-10797 GCA_964584485.1 uncultured Bifidobacterium sp. | reverse complement strand
CCGCGAGCAGCTTCACCGGGTAGTCGCGGTTGGAGTTGTTCTTCACCAGGCCGCGGGCGGCCAGGGCCTCCACGTCCACCACGTCACCCGCTGCGAAGGCATCCGCCAGCGCGCCCACGTTCACGGGCACCGACGACGTGCGGAAGGGACCGATCGGCATCGACTTCTTGTGGTTCGGGCCGCGCAGCTTGCCCTTCTGCATGTGGAGGGGGATCGATCCGCCCTGGTATCCGGGACGGGGGCCGGGACCCGAGCGCGCGCCCGCGCCCTTCGTGCCGCGGCCGCACGTCTTGCCCTTGCCGGACCCGGGACCGCGGCCCACGCGCTTGCGGCGGTGACGCGAACCGGGGTTGGGGCCGAGGCTCTCGAGGCGCACGTCCTCGGGATCCACGCCCGCGCCCGTCACCTGGGGCTCATCAGCTGCCACTGTCGACCTCCTCCACCTGCACGAGGTTCGCCACCTTGCGAAGGGCCCCCTGCAGTGCCGGCGAGTCCTCGTGGACCGCCGTCTTGCCGATTCGACCGAGGCCAAGGGCACGCAGGGTGCCGCGGTGGCGCTCGGTGCTCCCGATCTGGGAGCGGACCTGGGTGATCCTGAGGGCGCTCACGCCGTGACCTCCTCGGTGGCGGGCGCGGCGTTGCCGCCCGTGCCCAGCACCTCGGCCACGGTCTTGCCGCGCAGCGCGGCGACCTCTTCCGGCGTGCGCAGGCTCTTCAGCCCGTTCACGGTCGCGGTCACCAGGTTGACCGGGTTGGTGGTGCCGAGCGACTTGCTGAGGATGTCGCGCACGCCGGCCAGCTCCAGCACGGCACGCACGCCGCCGCCCGCGATGACCCCGGTACCGGGGGCCGCCGGCTTCAGCAGCACGCGGCCCGCGCCATGGCGCCCGATCACCTCGTGGGTGATGGTCTGGCCGTACCGCGGCACGCGGAACATGTTCTTCTTGGCGTCATCGACGGCCTTCTGGATGGCCAGCGGGACCTCATTCGCCTTGCCGTGGCCCACGCCGACCGCGTCCACCTCATTGCCCACGACCACGAGGGCCGAGAACGAGAAGCGGCGGCCGCCCTTGACGACCTTGGCCACGCGGTTCACCTGGACCACGCGCTCGGAGAGCTCCTGCCCCTCGGTCGTCACCCTGTCGCGCCTGCGCTCTGCCATGTCCTCTTCCCCGGTCCTAGAACTCGAGCCCGCCCTCGCGGGCGCCGTCGGCCAGGGCCTTCACCCGGCCGTGGTACAGGTAGCCGCCGCGGTCGAAGACCACGCGGGTCACGCCGGCGGCCTTGCCGCGCTCGGCGATGAGCTTGCCCACCTCGCCCGCGGCGTCGCCCTTGGGAAGCGGCTTGAGCGCCGCCTCGTGCGACCCCGCGGCCGCGACCGTGTGGCCGCGGTCGTCGTCGATGAGCTGCGCGTAGATGCGCAGGTTCGATCGCGACACCGACAGGCGCGGGCGCTCGGCCGTGCCGTGGACCTTGCCGCGGACGCGGCGGTGGCGACGCGCGCGGGCGTCGCGGGTGCTGATCTTGCCCATGTCTCCTACGCCCTCTTCCCGACCTTGCGCCGCACGGCCTCGCCCTCGTAGCGGATGCCCTTGCCCTTGTAGGGCTCGGGCGGCCGCACGCGGCGGATCTCCGACGCAATCTGGCCGACCTTCTGCTTGTCGATGCCCGACACCACGATCTGCGTGGGCTCGGGAACCTCGAACGTGATG
The DNA here is from genome assembly GCA_964584485.1 of uncultured Bifidobacterium sp. GTDB lineage: Bacteria > Actinomycetota > Thermoleophilia > Miltoncostaeales > Miltoncostaeaceae > SYFI01. The sequence goes on along the minus strand of CAZPAT010000013.1, from coordinate 9,085 downwards.
CCCTCGGGCGGCTCGAACGTGACGGGGTGCGAGAAGCCCACCGCCAGCTCGAGGTTCTTCCCCTTGAGCTGGGCACGATAGCCCACGCCCACCAGGGCCAGGCGCTTCTCGAAGCCCGCCGTGACGCCGGTCACCATGTTGGCGACGAGGCTGCGGGACAGCCCGTGCAGTGCCCGGTGCGGGCCCCGGTCGGTGGGGCGGGTCACCACGAGGGCGCCCTCCTCCTGGGCCACGCGGATGGGCTCGACCACCATGTGCTCGAGCTCGCCCTTCGGGCCCTTCACCGACACCTTCTGGCCCGTGATGTCCACGGTGACCCCGTCGGGCACCGGAATGGGTGCGCGTCCGATTCGACTCAACTGCGCTCCCCCCTTACCAGACCGTGCACAGGACCTCGCCGCCGACTCCGCGGCGGCGGGCGTCGTGGCCCGTGAGGAGACCCTGCGAGGTCGAGATGATGGCGACTCCCATGCCGCCCAGGACCTTGGGCAGGGAGTCCTTGTCCGCGTACACGCGGCGGCCGGGCTTCGACACGCGGCTGAGGCCGGTGATGACGCGACGGCGGTCCTCGTCGTACTTGAGCTTGACGACCAGGGTGGAGCGCGAGTCCTCGGTCACCGTCTCGTAGCCGGCGATGTAGCCCTGCTCCTCGAGCACGCGGGCGATATCGGCCTTCAGGCGGCTGCCGGGCATCTCGACGGTGTCGTGCAGCGCCAGGTTGGCGTTGCGGATGCGCGTGAGCATGTCTGCGATGGGATCGGTCAGCATCGGGCTACCAGCTCGACTTCGTCATGCCGGGGATGTGGCCCGCGTGGGCCTCGTCGCGCAGGCAGATGCGGCACAGGCCGAACTTGCGGAACACGGCGCGCGAGCGACCGCACCGGTGACACCGGGTGTACGCCTGGGTGCGGTACTTGGGAGGCCGGGAGGCCTTCACCTTGAGGGACGTCTTCGCCACGAGTTCGTGAACCTTCCTCTATCGCTTGCGGCCGCGGCCGCCGTACTTGCGCATCTTCTTGCGACGGCGGGCAGCGCGCTCCTCGGCGCTGTAGCCCTCCTCGCGGAACGGCATCCCGAGGGCCGTGAGCATGGCACGGGCCTCCTCGTCCGTCGTCGCCGACGTGGTGATCGTCACGTTGAGTCCACGGACCTTGTCGACCTTGTCGTAGTCGATCTCGGGGAAGATCGTCTGCTCGCGCAGGCCGAGGTTGTAGTTGCCGCGGCCGTCGAACCCGTCGGGGTTGATGCCCCGGAAGTCGCGGATGCGCGGCAGCGCGACCGTGTTCAGGCGGTCGAGGAACTCCCACATGCGCGCGCCGCGCAGGGTGACCTTCGCGCCGATCGGCATGTCCTCGCGCAGCTTGAACTGGGCGATGGACTTGCGGGCCCGCGTGATGGCCGGGCGCTGGCCGGAGATGATCGCCAGCTGCTCCACGGCCTCGTCGAGCGTCTTCGAGTTCTGCTTGGCCTCGCCCACGCCCATGTTCAGCGTGATCTTCTCGATGCGCGGATGCTGCATCGGCGACGAGTAGCCGAACTGCTCCTGCAGCTTCGGCCGCACCTCGTCCTCGTAGCGCGCCTTCAGGCGCGCGGGCGGAATTGCGGTGTCGGTGCTCAATCCAGGGCCTTCCCGGTACGGGCGGACACGCGGATGCGCTTCCCGTCCTTCTCCTCGATGCGGACCCGGCACGGCTTCTTGTCCGACGGGTCGATCGGCATGACGTTCGAGAGGTGCATGGGTGCCGGCTTCTCGATGATGCCGCCCGGATCGTCGGGCGGACGCGCCTTGGTGTGGCGCTTCACGATGTTCAGGCCCTCGACCAGGACGCGCTGCTCCTGGGGCATCACCTCGAGCACGGTGCCGGTACGGCCCCGGTCCTTGCCCGCGATGCACATCACCTCATCGCCCTTCTTCACGCGAGCGGGCATCACAGCACCTCCGGCGCAAGCGAGACGATCTTCATGAACTGCTTCTCGCGCAGCTCGCGCGCGACGGGCCCGAAGATGCGGGTGCCGCGCGGGTTCTGCGCGTTGTCGATGATGACGGCGGCGTTCTCGTCGAAGGCGATGAACGTGCCGTCGTTACGCGGGTGCGCCTTCTTCGTTCGCACCACCACGGCCTTGACGACGTCGCCCTTCTTGACGGCGCCGTTGGGCGTGGCCTGCTTGACGGTGGCCACGATCGTGTCACCCACGTGCGCGTAGCGGCGCTTGCTGCCGCCCAGCACGCGGATGCACAGGATCTCCCGGGCACCGGTGTTGTCCGCCACGCGGAGTCGTGATTCGTTCTGGATCATCGCGCGCTCCTAGCGGGCCTTCTCGACGATCTCGACGAGGCGCCAGCGCTTCTGCTTCGACAGGGGGCGGCACTCCACCACGCGGACGACATCGCCGATGCCGGCCTCATTGCTCTCGTCATGCGCATGGAGCTTCGACGACGACCGGACGGTCTTGCCGTAGATGGGGTGACGGCGCGAGGTATCCACGCGCACCGTGATGGTGCGATCGCGCGCATCGCTCGTGACGACGCCCTGGCGCACCTTGCGCCGGACCACGCTCTCCTGGGGCGTCTCAGCCACCGGCAATCTCCTCCTTGGCGATCTCGCGCTCGCGGGCAACCGTGAGGATCTGGGCGATCTCCCGCTTGCGGACGCCGATCTCGCTCGTGCGCTCCAGCGCGCCCGTGGGCAGCTGGAACCGCAGGTTGAAGAGCGCCTCACGCGACTCCTCGAGCTTGGCCGCGAGCTCGTCATCCGACAGCTCGCGCAGTTCACTGGCCTTCAGCATCGGCATGGGCTAGGCGTCCTCACGCATCACGAACTTGCACTTCACGGGCAGCTTCATCGCGCCGAGGCGCATGGCCTCGCGCGCGGTCTCCTCGGGCACGCCCGACAGCTCGAACATGACCATGCCCGGCTTGACCACCGACACCCACGACTCGGGGGACCCCTTGCCGGAGCCCATGCGGGTCTCGGCCGGCTTCTTGGTGACCGGCAGGTGCGGGAAGAGGTTGATCCACACCTTCCCCTGGCGCTTGATGTAGCGGGTCATGGCCACACGCGCGCTCTCGATCTGCCGGTTGGTGATCCAGCCGTTCTCGAGCGACTTCAGGCCGTACTCGCCGAAGTTGACCTGCTGGTTCCCCTTCGACATGCCCCGGCGGCGCCCACGGTGGGCCTTCCGGTACTTGGTGCGCTTCGGCATCAGCATGGGCTACCTCGCTCCCTGGCCCTGCGGGCCGCCCTGGCCGCCACGACCCTGGCCACCGCGGCCACGTCCGCCGCCGCCACCGCCACCGCGGCCGTCACGGCGCGGGCGCCGCGGCGGGGGTGCGTCGATCTCGGCGCTGCGCCCACGGGCGTCCACGACGCCCTCGGGCAGGACCTCGCCCTTGTTGATCCACACCTTCACGCCGATGCGGCCGAAGGTGGTCTTGGCCTCGGCGAAGCCGTAGTCGATGTCGGCGCGCAGCGTGTGGAGCGGCACGCGGCCATCGGAGTAGTGCTCGGAGCGCGACATCTCCGATCCGCCCAGGCGCCCGCCGCACTGCACCTTCACGCCCTGGGCGCCGGAGCGCATGGCCGAGGTGAGCGCGCGCTTCATGGCGCGGCGGAACGAGACGCGGTTCTCCAGCTGCTCGGCGATCGACTGGGCAACCAGCGTGGCGTCGAGCTCCGGGCGCTTGATCTCGTTGATGTTGATCTGGATCTGCTTGCCGGTGAGCTGGTTCAGCTCACGGCGCAGGGCATCCACCTCGGATCCGCTCTTGCCGATCACGATGCCGGGACGCGCGGTGTAGATGTCCACCGTCAGCTTGGTGGCGTCCTTGCGGATCTGGATGTCGGACAGCCCGGCGTGGCTGAGCTTGCCGATGATGTGGTCGCGCACGGCGCGGTCCTCATCGAGGTACGCGGCGTAGTCGCGCTCGGTGTACCAGTTGCTCTTCCAGCCCTGCAGGACGCCGATGCGGAATCCGGTGGGGTTGACCTTCTGTCCCATCAGGCACGTCCCTCCGCCTCGTCGCCCGGAAGGCCGAGGCCGATCGTGATGTGGCAGGTGCGCTTGTTGATGCGGCTCGAGCGACCCTGGGCACGCGGGCGGAAGCGCCGCATGGTCGGGCCCTCGTCCACCGTGGCGCGCACCACGTGGAGCTCACGGACGTCGAGGCCCGCGTTGTGGTCGGCATTTGCCATGGCCGACTCCAGCACCTTGCGCACCGGCTCGGCAGCCGCGCGGGTGGAGAAGGCCAGGATGGCCTGCGCCTCGGGCACCGACGCGCCCCGGATCAGATCCGCCACCAGGCGGGCCTTCCGGGCCGACACGCGCACGAACTTGGCCGTGGCCTGCGGGCGGGCGGGTGCGCGGTTGCGCGACCGGTCGGAGCGGGCCGGCTCGGGCGACTGCCCGGTCTCCGGGGACTCCACGTCGGTGGTGGCCTCCACGTCAGTCGCCTCTGCGGTGGTCTCGGTGCTCACGTCAGCGCCTCGAGGTCTGTCGGTCGTCGGCGTGGCCACGGTAGGTGCGCGTGGGGGCGAACTCGCCCAGCTTGTGGCCCACCATGCTCTCGGAGATGAAGACGGGCACGTGCTTGCGGCCGTCGTGCACCGCGATGGTGTGGCCCACCATCTCCGGGAAGATCGTGGACGCACGCGACCAGGTGCGGAGCATGCGCTTCTCGTTCGAGGAGTTCATCTCCTCGATCCTCTTCATCAGCTTGGGGTCGACGAACGGACCCTTCTTGAGACTACGGCTCATCGGCCTTCCGTGTGCTTGCCGCGCTTGCGTCCGCGGACGATCAGCTTCTGGCTCGCCTTCTTCGGGTCACGCGTGCGGTGACCGTTGGTCGGCTTGCCCCAGGGGGTCACCGGATGGCGACCCGAGTTGCTCTTGCCCTCACCACCGCCGTGCGGGTGGTCCACCGGGTTCATGGCGGAGCCGCGGACGGTCGGGCGCACGCCGCGCCAGCGACTGCGACCGGCCTTGCCGCCCACCTCGTTGGCGTGCGACGTGTTGCCGATCTCGCCCACCGTGGCACGGCAGTCGATGTGCACCATGCGCATCTCCGAGCTGGGCAGGCGCAGGGTTGCGTAGTCGCCCTCCTTCGCCATCAGCTGGGCGCCGGCACCGGCGGCGCGGCACATCTGGCCGCCGCGGCCGATCTGCAGTTCGACGTTGTGGACGAGCGTACCCGTGGGGATGTCCCGGAGGGCCAGGGCGTTGCCCGGGCGGATGTCGGCGCCGGGACCGCTCATGACGGTGTCCCCGACCTCCAGGCGCTGCGGCGCGAGGATGTAGCGCTTCTCGCCATCCGCGTAGTGGAGCAGCGCGATGCGCGCGGTGCGGTTGGGGTCGTACTCGATCGCGGCAACGCGGGCGGGCACGCCGTCCTTGGTCCGCTTGAAGTCGATGACCCGGTAGCGGCGCTTGTGCCCACCGCCCTTGTGGCGCGTGGTGATGCGTCCGTTGTTGTTGCGGCCGCCCGTCTTGTGGATGGGCTCGAGCAGCGACTTCTCGG
>CAZPAT010000013.1:0-3470 GCA_964584485.1 uncultured Bifidobacterium sp. | reverse complement strand
CCGTTGTTGTTGCGGCCGCCCGTCTTGTGGATGGGCTCGAGCAGCGACTTCTCGGGCGTGCTCTTGGTGACCTCGGCGAAGTCGGAGCTCGCCACGAAGCGGCGGCCCGGCGAGGTCGGCTTGTGCTTGCGGATACCCATCAGGCGCCCTCGAAGATGTCGATGGTGTCGCCGGGCTGGAGCTCGACGATGGCCTTCTTCCAACCCGGGCGCGTGCCCATGCTGCGGCCGCGGCGCTTCGGCTTCGGCTGCACCTTGATGATGCGCACGTCGGTCACCGTGACGTCGAAGAGCTCCTCGACCGCCTGGCGGATCTCGACCTTGTGCGCCTCGTCGAGCACGCGGAAGGTGTACTGGTTGTGCGCCTGCACCAGCTGGTAGCTCTTCTCCGAGACCACCGGGCTGACGATGGCGCGGCGGACATCGCCGCGAAGGTCACTGCTGGTGCTCATGCGTCATCCCCCCCGGCGACCGGTGCGGCGCCGTTCCAGCGGTCCCAGACGTCGCGCTCCACCAGCACCGAGCGGCCGGCCATGATGTCGACGGTCTCGATGTCGCGCGCCTCGATCACCTGTACGTCGCGGAGGTTGCGGAACGACAGCGCCTCAGGCGATGCGGACTCGGTCACCACCACCAGCAGCGGGCGGGCCGACAGCTCCTCCGGGGCCTGCGACAGGTATTCCGCCGCGCGCTTGGTGGACGGGGCGTCCCAGCCGGTGGGCTCCATCACGGCAATGGTGCCGCGCTCCACATGCGCCTTCAGCGCCGACCGGAAGGCCTGGCGGTGCACCTTGCGGTTCACCTTGCCCCCGTAGCTGCGCGGGTGGGGCCCGAACACGATGCCACCGCCGGTCCAGATGGGCGAGCGGGTGGAGCCGGCGCGGGCGCGACCCGTGCCCTTCTGGCGCCACGGCTTCTTGCCACCGCCGCGGACGTCGGTGCGCGTCTTGGTGCTGTGCGTCCCCGCACGGCGCCACGCCATCTCCGCCGTCACGACCTCATGGATCAGGTGCGGCTTGATGGCCTGGGCCTCGAGCTCGGCGCCCATCGCGGCGGGGCCGGATGCGGAGCCGGTCTGGGAAAGGAGATGAGCCGCCATCAGTCGGGCCTCACGAACACGATCGAGCCAACGGCACCGGGCACGGCACCCTTGACCAGGAGGATGTTGCGCTCCGGGTCGCGGTCCACCACCTGCAGGCCGCGCTGGGTCACCTGGCGGGCGCCCATGTGGCCGCTCATCCGGATTCCCTTGAACACGCGGGCGGGGTAGGCCGCGGCGCCGATGGAGCCGGGCTGGCGGACGTTGTGCGAGCCGTGGCTCTTGGGTCCGCTCTGGAAGTTGTGCCGCTTGATGGTGCCGGCGTAGCCCTTGCCCTTCGAGGTGCCGGTCACCTTCACGTACGAGCCGGGGGCGAACGAGTCCACCGTGACGACCTCGCCCTCGGCGATGTCGTCCACGCCCAGCTCGGCGGCCGAGAACTCATGCAGGTGGCGCACCAGTGGTACGCCCGCCTTGCCCAGGTGGCCCTGCTCGGGCTTGTTGATGTGCTTCGCCTTTGCCGCGCCGAAGCCGAGCTGCACGGCGTCGTAGCCGTCGCGCTCCTCGGTCTTCACCTGCACCACGGGGCAGGGACCCGCCTCGATGACGGTCAGCGGCACGCGCTGGCCGTCCTCGGCGAAGATCTGGGTCATTCCGACCTTGCGTCCGATGATCGCCGCCATGGTCAGACCTTGATCTCGATGTCGACGCCGGCCGGGAGGTCCAGGCGCATGAGGGAGTCCACCGTCTTGGGGGTCGGCGAGAAGATGTCGATGAGGCGCTTGTGCGTGCGCACCTCGAAGTGCTCGCGCGAGTCCTTGTCCTTGAACGGGCCCTTGATCACGCAGTAGCGGTGGCACTCCGTGGGAAGGGGCACCGGACCGGAGATGGTCGCGCCGCTCCGCTGCGCGGTCTCCACGATGGATGCCGCGCTCTTGTCGATCAGCTCATGGTCATAGGCCTTGAGCCTGATGCGGATCTTGTTCTGGGTGATCAAGGTTCGGTCTTCTCGTTCGTCTCGTGCTGCCCGGGGAAAGCGAGGGCCCCGCCGCCCATGGGGGCGACGGGGCCCGTCCAACTGGTGCGTCTACTCGAGGATCTGCTCGACGACGCCGGCACCCACGGTGCGGCCGCCCTCGCGGATGGCGAAGCGCAGGCCGTCCTCCATGGCGATCGGCACGATCAGCTCGACCTCCAGCACGGCGTTGTCGCCCGGCATGATCATCTCGGCCCCGTCGAGGAGCTGGATGACGCCGGTCACGTCCGTGGTGCGGAAGTAGAACTGCGGCCGGTACCCGTTCACGAACGGCGTGTGGCGACCGCCCTCCTCCTTGGAGAGCACGTACACCTGCGCCTTGAACTTCGTGTGCGGGGTGATGGAACCCGGCTTGGCCAGGACCTGGCCGCGCTGGATGTCCTCGCGCTTCACGCCGCGGAGCAGGGCGCCGATGTTGTCACCGGCCTGCCCCTGGTCGAGCAGCTTGCGGAACATCTCGACGCCGGTGACGACGGTCTTCTCGATCTGGGGCTGCATGCCCACGATGTCGACCTCGTCGTTCACGTTGATGATGCCGCGCTCCACGCGACCGGTGGCGACCGTGCCGCGACCGGTGATCGTGAAGACGTCCTCGACCGGCATCAGGAACGGCTTGTCCACGTCGCGCTCGGGGAGCGGCACGTAGTCGTCCACCGCCTGCATCAGCTCGAGGATCTGCTCCTCGGCCGCGGCGTCGCCGTTCAGCGCGTTCAGCGCCGACACCTTGACGATCGGGATGTCATCGCCCGGGAACTCGTACTCCGACAGCAGTTCGCGGACCTCGAGCTCCACGAGCTCGAGCAGTTCCTCGTCGTCCACCATGTCGGCCTTGTTGAGGGCCACCACGATGTACGGCACGCCCACCTGGCGCGCCAGCAGGATGTGCTCGCGCGTCTGCGGCATCGGGCCGTCGGCGGCCGACACCACGAGGATCGCGCCGTCCATCTGCGCGGCCCCGGTGATCATGTTCTTGATGTAGTCAGCGTGACCCGGGCAGTCGACGTGGGCGTAGTGACGGCCCTCCGTCTCGTACTCGACGTGCGAGGTGGCGATGGTGATGCCGCGCTCGCGCTCCTCCGGGGCGTTGTCGATCTCATCGAAGCTGCGCATCTCGCCGCCGAACTTCTTGCCGAGCGTCTGGGTGATGGCAGCAGTGAGGGTCGTCTTGCCGTGGTCGACGTGACCGATGGTGCCCACGTTGACGTGGGGCTTTGAACGGTCGAACTTCTCCTTCGCCATCACACGCTCCTCATGCGCGTCCGAGCGGGCGTGCGACCATTGGTGTCGCCACCCGCCAGTGCTTCCGAAACGGCCTCAACATGCGACGCGCGGCCCTGATGGCCGCGCGTGAAGAGGCCCTCGCTCTTTCGAGCCGGGGGAACATAGCATGCGAGCG
>CAZPAT010000012.1:1829-18701 GCA_964584485.1 uncultured Bifidobacterium sp. | reverse complement strand
TCGCGCCCCCGCCAGGTGTACGTGGGCCCGGGCGAGCGCGACTACGTGGAGATCGCGAACCGCTGACCCGCGTGCGGCGCCCCCTCATGGGGGCGCTGCACCGGGGCGGCGCGTCCGCACCGCCACCATGGCGACCGGGGAGACCGCACCCGACCTCACGGCCTGGACGGAGATCGTCGACCGGCTCGAGGACTCCATGCCGCCGGAGTGGACCCGCTTCGCGCGCGACTCCGCCGATACCTCGTGGATGCGCGCCATGTTGTTGCTCGACGCCCACGACCGGCTGGGCAACGCAACGCCCACCGAGCACGTGGCCCACACGCTGCACCACCTGGCGATGTCGAACGAGCGCGCTGCCGAGGCGGCGGGCTGGGAGGCGCTGTACGACAAGCGCCGCGAGGAGCGTCGGCAGCTGCTGCTGCTGATCGAGGAGCGCGGGGCATCCGTGCTGGACGGCGAGCCCCTGCAGCTGTTCCACCGGTCAATCGTGCCGGTGGTGCTGGCGGACCGCGGCGCCTAGGCGCCGGCCGCCTCGCGGAGCACCCGCGGGGGCAGCACCGCCACCAGTTCGCCGCCTCCCGCCCGCATGGCACCCATGCGCACCACCGCCGCACCCGGGCGGCGGAATGCGATCATCCCGCATCCGGTGAGGTCGGCCAGCGCGTAGCTCAACCCGGGTTGGTGAGAGCACGCCAGCACCACCCCGGCATCCGGATGCTCCAGCACGGCGTCCAGCAGGGCGTCGGTGGTCATACCGGGTGCCAGGCGGTCATCGTGCTGCGCCGGGCACCCCGCGGCACCGGCGACCTCCTGCGCGGTCTGTGCGCATCGCACGAGCGGGCTGCACAGGACGAGGTCCGGAGCCAGTCCCAGCGCCACCAGCCCGGCGGCCGCCTGCGCGGCGCGCTCCCGTCCGCGGGCCGTCAGCGCCCGCGCGGCATCGCCGCCCGGCGCACCGTCCTCGGCCACCCCGTGGCGCATGAGGATCAGCGTCGTCACGAGATGGGTGGCACCTGGCCCACGAGCAATGCCGAGAAGGCCACCACCACGAGGGTGAGACCCACCTCGGCCCATGCATTCCGCCGTACCCGGGCGAGCGTTGCGGTGTTCGGCGTGCCGTCGCGTCGCCGCAGGGCAGCCACGATGCGCCGGGAGTCCAGCGCCAGCACCGACGCCACCGCGAGCAGCCCCACCTTCACGAGGATCGTCCACCCGTAGGGCGTCTCCCAGAGGTCGGCGGGGGATGACATCTGGCCGATCGCCCGCACGATGCCCGAGGCCACCAGCAGGGCCACGGCGATCACGGCCAGCCACGAGAACCGCGCGAGCGCCAGCCCCCCGGCGCGCCGCCCGCCGGCTCCCGCCACCCGCGGCAGCCGGAGCAGGAACACCACCAGGATCGCCAGGCCACCCACCCATGCGCTCGCGAGCGCCGCGTGCAGGGCGTCGGCCGGTACCTGCACGGCGGGCATGGCGGTCGTGCTGGCGTGGCCCTGCGCGGACAGCGATCCCAGGGCGACCAGGGCCGGCACGAGCATGATCAGCATCGGCCGCAGTCCGCCATCGGCCTGGTCGGGCGCGGGCGCGGCATCGGTGCGGTACTCGGCGAGGAACCGCCACACGCCCAGCGCGAACAGCACGAACAGCGAGAGCGTGCGCACCTGCAGCAGGTCACCGAACCGCGTGTCAGCCAGCACGCGCACGATGCCCTGCGGGTCACCGAGGGCCACCCACACCGAGGTTCCCATCGATCCCGCGGTCTTCACCACGAGCACCGCCGCTTCGCCCAGCAGGGCCACCAGGGCCAGCACGCCGAAGCCGATCCACCAGGCATCGCGGCCCCACGACAGCGCGGCGTCGCGCTCGCGGGCGGGCATGGGGGGCGCGGGCGACCAGGCGTCGCGCCACACCAGCACCCGGAACAGCACGAGCGCGAGCAGGCCACCGATGCCCACCAGTTCGATCCAGCGGGCGGTCACCGCCCATGCGCTGGTCTCGGTGGGCCCGGTTCCGCCTCCGGGCCCGCCCAGGTAGGGCGCTGTCAGCGGCACATCGCCCACCGCGAACACCGTGGCGCCGGGGATGATGTGGCCATCCGCCGACACCACGCGCCACCGGACCGTGTAGGTACCGGCCGGCAGGCGCGGCTGCACCGGCACTTCGGCCACCGACGCATCCGATGCCAGTACCTCTCCCGGGCCCGACGCCACCGGCTTGCCCGTGGCGTCCACCACCGTCAGGTCCTCGGGGCGCAGCAGCTGCACGGGTTCGGAGAAGCGGATGGTCACCGTCTCGGGGCCGGCGTCCAGGCGCTGGCGGTCCGCGGGCGTGATCTCGTTCACCACCGCATGCGCCGCGGCGCGCGGTGCCAGCACCAGCGCGGCGAGGAGGATCGCGGCGAGGGCCGCGAGGATGGCTGGCATGGCGCGGCCCGGGAATCGCACGGTTCCGCAGGCTAGCCTGCGGCGGTCAGCCGGAGAACGTGGGGGATGCGGTGAGCGGGATCGTCGAGGGCAAGCGCGCGCTGGTGATCGGGGTCGCGAACAAGCGGAGCATCGCGTGGGCCATCGCGCGCGGGCTCGACCGGCAGGGCGCGCGGGTGGCGCTGACCTTCCAGGGCGAGCGGGTGGAGAAGGACGTCCGCAAGCTCGCCGGTGAACTCGCCAACGGGCCGGTGCCGGTGCTGCCGCTGGATGTCACCGACGCCGCCCAGCTGGACGCCGCCGTCGAGGGTGCCGCGGACGCCCTCGGCGGCATCGACATCCTCGTTCACGCCGTGGCGTTCGGGAAGGTCGAGGACCTGGGCGGCCGCTTCATGGACGTCTCGGACGATGGCTTCCATCTGTCCCTGGACATCTCGTCGTGGTCGCTCAAGCGCCTTGCGGAGCGGGTGGAGCCCCATATGCGGGACGCCGGCGGCGGGGCGATCGTGACCCTCAGCTACGTGGCCGCCGAGCGCGCGGTGCCCGGGTACAACGTGATGGGGGTCGCGAAGTCGGCGCTCGAGTCGATCGTGCGCTACCTGGCGTGGGACATGGGCGTTGACAACGTGCGCGTGAATGCCCTCTCGGCCGGTCCCGTGCGCACGCTCGCCGCCCGGGGCATTCCCGGGTTCGGCGACATGGTGGACAACGCCATCGAGCGCTCGCCCCTGCGGCGTGCCATCGACGCCGACGAGGTGGCCGATGCCGCGGTGTTCCTGTGCTCCGACATGGCCCGCGCGGTGACCGGGGAGACGCTGCACGTGGACGCCGGGTACCACGCCATGGCGATCTGAGCGGTCCCGTCCGCATCGGGGTGGTTGCCGACACGCACGTCGGCGAGACCCTGCCCGATCTCCCCGCGGCGGTTCCGGCGGCATTCGCGGGATGCGACCTGATCCTGCATGCGGGGGACATCACCTGCATGTCCGTGCTGGACCGCCTGGGGCAGATCGCCCCGGTGGTGGCCGTGCAGGGTGACCACGACCGCCTGGCGGGCATCGAGCTCCCCCGCGAGCGCGTGGTGGTGGTGCGCGGGCGGCGCATCGGCCTTGTGCACGGCCGCCGGTCGCGCGCCGTCGAGATGCCTGCGGCGGCGCTCAGCCTGGCCCGGCGACGCGCCGTGCTGCTGGGCCTGCACCGCCACATGCGCCGCCGCCTCGGTCCCGTGGACATGATCGTGCACGGCCACCTGCACATGCCGGTGGACACCGCGGTGCGCGGAACCCACGTGTTCTCCCCGGGCGCCGTGTACATCCCGGAGGAGCGCGACGTGAGCGAGCGCACCGGGCTGAAGGGGCGTGCATACCTGCGGTTCCGGAGGGGGCTGACACCGGATGACAGGGCATCGGCGGTGGGGCTGATCGAGGTGGGCCCGGAGGGCATTCGCGCCCGGCGCGTGCTGCTGCGTGATGTCCGGCCCGGCCACTATGGTTTCTCCACGGACGACCCCGACGCGGGAGGACTGCCGAGATGACCGCTGACGTCGCCTACCAGTTCCGCAATGCCCATGAGGAACTGGAGCGCGCGATGGCCGACTACCTGGCCATATCGCGTGGATCGCACCTCTACGCCGACGCGGAGTCGCACGCGGTCGCCGAGGAGAAGGCCTGGGAGCGCATGATGGTGCTGCGCGACCGCGCCGATGCGGCCGCCCCCGTCTAGGTCGGGATCCCCGCCACCACGCGCGTCCATCCCCGAAAGCGCGCCCACCGGCAAGTCAACCTGCGCTCCGGTGTGATCGCGCAGTCGGGACGTCAGGTCGCGTAGACCCCTCCGGGGTCAGTCGCCGTCGTTTCGGTCGCGGGCCGATCGCTCGGCGGCGCGCTGCTCCTCGGCCTCCACCATCTGGGCGAAGCGCTGGATGATCTCGTCGGGCACGGGGCCGTCGGGCGGATCCTCGATCTCCAGCGGCGGCCGTGGCGCGGGCGGTGGCCCGTCGCCATCGCCGCCCCCTCCCGGGGCGTCGTCGTCCACCGGGGCGATCACCGGAACCTCCCCGGTGGTGGCCACGTCATCGGACGCCACCTCATCCGCCATGCCCTTGTGCTCGCCGGTCGCGGCGAGATCGTCGGGCTCGTCCTCCACCACCGCGAGCTCGCCGGTCGCCTGGATCTCCTCCGGCGGCGATTCGGGCTCGGCAGCAGCAGCGTCCGCGGCCTCCTCGGCGGCCATCACCTCGGGCGCACCGGGCGCATCGGCATCCGCGGCCTCCTCGGTGGTGTCGGTCCCATCCGGGGTATCCGCGCTGTGTGCTGCGTCGGGGTCAATGGGTTCGCCAAGCGCCCCGACGCTCGCACCGAGCGGCGTGACCGTCTCATCGAGGATGCCCGGGGCGGAGTCCGCCGGCAGTTCGGGCATGGGGACGTCGGCCACCTCCACGCCGTCGTCCTCCACCACGATGCGGTAGCGCTCCACGTGCGGGGCGTGCACGAACAGGATGCGCTTCCACTCGTCGCGCCCGGCCTCCTCGGCTGCGCCGAGGCTGCGGAAGCGCCCCACCTCGCTGCGCTGCGCCTCGGCCGGGCTGCCGGGCACGCCCACCACTGCAACGAGGAAGCGCTTTCTCAAACCCATCCCCGTGAATGCTACCCGGTGCCCCGGCCCACCCGGGGCCACGCCCGGCCCGTCCGGTTACGCTCACGCCGTGAGTTCTGGCCCCTTCACGCATGTGGTCGCCTGCGTCGACGACTCCCCCGCCACCGAGGCGGTGGTGCGACTGGCCGAGTCGGTGCGCGCGGACGGCGGCCGCATTTCCGTAGTGCACGTGCTGGGTGGCCCGCCCTTCAGCGAGTCGTTCCTCGCCGCCATCGGTACGGCCTTCGGCGGGTCGCCCCTCGGTGACAACTCGGGCGCGCACCGCGAGATCGCGCAGGCGCTCCTCGAGACCGTGTGCGATGGCGTGCCCGGCGCCGCCCCGGTGATGCTCGACCCGCACGACGCCGACTCGCCGCCCGATGCCGTGGTGCGATGGGCCGAGGACAACGACGTGGATGCCATCGTGGCCGCCTCGCATGGTGACCCGCTCGCGCGCGCCGTGAAGCTGGTGGGCAGCTTCAGCGCCCATCTGGCGCGGCATGCGCCCTGCCCGGTGATCCTGCTGCCGCCGGGCACCGTCACCACCGACTGAACGTTACGGGCGCGGGGGGCGCGGCAGGAACCCGCTGGTGCGCCGCACGTACTCGGCGTAGCCGGGGCGCCGCTGCCCGATGTCCTTCTCCAGGAGCCCGGCCCCGGAGACCTTGACCAGCAGGATGGTCATGAGCACCGGACCGGCGAATCCCCATGCGCCCGCACCGCTCTCGGCGGCGATCAGGTAGATGCCCCACCACACCATGAAGTCGCCGAAGTAGTTCGGATGGCGCGTGTAGCGCCACAGGCCGGTGTCGAGGACCTTTCCGCGGTTTCCCGGGTCCGCCCGGAAGCGCGCCAACTGCCAGTCGCCCACCGACTCGAACACCATGCCGATGGCCCAGGCGACCGCGCCCGCCACCGCTAGCAGGCCCAGGCCGCGGTCGGGCACGGCCGCCAGTTGCACCGGCAGCGACACGATCCACATGAGGAGGCCCTGCAGCAGGAACACCGTGACGAGGCTGATGATCCAGAAACTGCGGCCACGCCGCTGCCGCATGGCCGCGTAGCGGAAGTCCTCGCCCTTCCCGGCGTTGCGCCAGAGCAGGTATCCCGACAGGCGCAGCCCCCAGACGGCCACCAGCACCAGGATCAGCAGCCGGCGGCCCTCATCGCCGGAGCCGGCGACGAACGCCGTTATGGCGACGGCCACGAAGCCGAGGGGCCACACGGGGTCGATGACGCTGGCATCGCGCAGCACGAGGCTGGCCAGCCAGGTGATGACGACGATCGCCACGATGACGATCGCCGAGGTGAGCATGATGGCGCCGTATCCGATGGGGGCAGAATCGCACGCCGTCGCCGGATACGCTCGGAGTGTGGAGCCCTGGTACATCCGCGCGGTCGAGGATCACGACGTCCCGCGTCCCCTGCTGCTGGCCGCCATCCGTGCTCGGGTGGCCGCCCGCCTGCGCCGCGAGCGCCGCGGTGGCGCCGACGCGATGAGTGAGCGCGCGCGGCAGTTACGGACGCGGCTGGCCGAGGCGCCGGTGGCGGTGCGCGCCGACGCCGCCAACGCGCAGCACTACGAGGTGCCCGCGGAGTTCTTCGTGCTGTGCCTCGGCCCCCGGCTGAAGTACTCGTCGTGCCTCTACCCGCCCGGCGTGGATGACCTGGCCCTGGCCGAGGACGCCATGCTGGCCCTCACCTGCGAGCGGGCCCGTTTGGAGGACGGCCAGGACGTGCTGGAGCTCGGGTGCGGGTGGGGATCGCTCACCCTGTGGATGGCCGAGCGCTATCCGGCCAGCCGCATCACCGCCGTGAGCAACTCCGCGGGCCAGCGTGCGCATATCGAGGCGCGCGCCCGCGAGCGCGGGCTGGCCAACGTCACCGTGGTCACCGCCGACGTCTCGGGGCTCGAACTCGATTCCGCCGCGTACGACCGCGTGGTGAGCGTGGAGATGCTGGAGCACGTGAAGAATCACCCAGCGCTGTTCGCGCGCATCCGCCGGTGGCTACGACCCGATGGGCTGTTCTTCGTGCACGTGTTCTCGCACCGCGACGTGGCATTCGAGTTCAGCGAGGACGACCGCAGCGACTGGATCGGCCGGCACTTCTTCACGGGCGGCACCATGCCGTCGGACGACCTCCTGATCCATGCCGCAGCGGGCACCTTCGCCGTGGTGGACCACTGGCGGGTATCCGGTCGCCACTACGCGCGCACCGCCCTGCACTGGGACGACAACCTCGTGGCGCACCGCGACGAGGTGGTGCGCATCATGGAGCGCGACCACCCCGGCGAAGGCGAGCGCTGGTTTCGGCGCTGGCGGCTGTTCTTCCTGGCCTGTGCGGGCCTGTGGGGCTATCGGGGCGGCGACGAGTTCATGGTGTCGCACTACCTGTTCGCCCCGTTGCCCTCCTAGGCCGGGGGCTGCGGGGCCTGCGACCCGCCCCCGGCGGCCGGGGGCGCCGGGGCCTGCGGTGCGGATTCG
This sequence comes from uncultured Bifidobacterium sp., assembly GCA_964584485.1. Taxonomy (GTDB): domain Bacteria; phylum Actinomycetota; class Thermoleophilia; order Miltoncostaeales; family Miltoncostaeaceae; genus SYFI01. The sequence continues at coordinate 11,158 of CAZPAT010000012.1, read as the reverse complement.
CCCGGCGGCTGCGGCACCGGGGTGACGGGCTCGGCGGCAACGGGGGCGGTGGGCGCGGGCGCGCCGGTCGCAGGGGCGTCGGGGGCGGTCGGCACGCCATCGCCCGCGAGGAAGGTGCGCGCGTTCATCAGCCCCTTGGGCCAGTAGGTGGGCAGCCAGCTGATGCTCACCCCGCCGCGCCCGCCGGACGAGTGGATGATCCACTTGTTCCCGAGGCTGATTGACATATGGGACGCCTGGGCCAGCGGAGTCTTCCGCCCGCGGTCACCGAAGAACACCAGGTCACCCGCCTGGGCGCGCTGCCAGGCGATGCGCCGACCGCGGTCGCCCACGTTCATGGTGTAGGTGGTGCGCCCGCTGGGGGTGTTGATGGACGTCTCCACCGCGCGGTCGCCCGTGTGCCACACGAACCACACGAGGCCCGAGCAGTCGAATCCGCCCGCCGCCTGGGGGTCGAGGGGCGAATTCGCATCGGTCCACTCCCCGCCCCACACGTACGGGTTACCCACCTGCGACAGCGCCCGCTGGATGGTGGGCACGAACTGCGGGTCGACGGCCGGTATGCGGAACCGCTGGAGCGCGCGCACCGAGGACGGCACCCCGGCGCGCCGGATGCCTCGTGCGCGGTCGGCCATCAGCAGCAGGTCGGCCAGCCGCAGCGGCTGGGAGTCGTGCCTCTCGAGAGCGTCGTCAGATGATGGGTAGTTGCGCCGCAGGCCGGCCTCGCGCGCCACGATGGACGTCGCGAAACCGGGGGGCAGGGAATACCGCCGCCCCGCGCCATCACGGAAGCGCGCCATGCGCGCCACGGCACCCTTCATGCCGAGCGCGTAGGTCCACGCACGGTTGGCGTCCGACGCCGTGAGCGGCTGGTCCAGGCCCACGGTCCCGCCCGGCGCCGTGAGGAACCGCCGCGCCACGGCATGCCGCGCCGCACGGCCCCGCGGATCATCCGGCGCGATGTCACGCCAGGCCGTGCCCAGGCGGCCGCGCGGCATGCGCACCACGCGCTCCATCAGCACCACCAGGTCGCGCCGCGTGGCATCGCGCGCGAGTGAGGCGGCATCGGTGGGACCTCTCCATACGCGGGCACGGCGCAGGTCCCGTGCGGACTTCTCCGCGAAGCGGAAGGCCGACGCGTCCACCGTCGCCTCGGTTGCGTCCGGTGCGGGCTGGGCAAGCGCCACGGCCGTGAGCGAGCCGATTGCGATGAGGGGCGCCGCGAGGGTCGTGGTGACGATCGCGCGGCGCCGCGGTGAGCGGCGTGGGGACGTCATGGGATGGATGAGGCTAGACCCGCGGACGCAGGCCGGGGGTTGCGCCGGAACATGGCCGGGGGATTCGCAACGCGTCCTTCATCTCCCCCGGCGCGGGGGAGGAATGGCCGCTATCCGCCCGAGCGCAGTTCGCGCAGGTTCTGCGCCAGCAGCACGACGGCGCCGATCAGCAGCAGCACCGCGAGCGTGAGCCGCCATTCCCGGACCAGGCCGATCACGATGGTCATGCCCACCACCGCGATGATCGCCCAGCCCACGAACGCCAGCAGGCGGCCCCGCGCAAGCGATTCGAAGCCCACCACCACCAGCACGCCGACGGCGGCGCCGAGCCAGTAGTACCCGGTGTCGTTGCCCACCAGCAGCCATACCGCGATGGCGATGATCAGGGGCGTGCTGATGGCCGCCCAGATGCGCAGCACCCGGCTGCGGACCTTCGGGGCGTCGGCGTCCTCCGGTGCCTCCTCCGCGGCCCGCGCGCTGAGGTGCGCCCGCGGGGGCTCGGGGTCGAGCCCGTCCCGCATCGCCATGTCCAGGGCGTCGCGCTCGGCCGTGAGGCGGCGGCGCTCTGCCCGCAGGTCCCGCATGGCATCGTCGCGCGCCCCCAGGTCGCGCGCGCGGTCATCCCTGAGGCGCCGCGTCGACGCGTCGGCGGCAAGGGCGCGCACCTCGGCGGATTCGCGCCGCGCCTGCTCGCGCTCCTCGTGCATCTCGGCATCGATGTCGCGCACGCGTGCCTCGACGGCCTCGCGGCGCACCACGATGGCGGCCTCGGCCGCGCCGGGTTCGGGGCTCACCTTCTGCAGGCCCGCCCATCCGAGGGGGTCCTCCCACCGCACCCGATCGATCCCGTCGCGCTCGTGCTTGGGACCGGTGGGGGCCGACTCGCCACCGAACGGGTCGCGCGAGTCGCGCCCCCAGCGCCCGGCGAAATCGCGCACCCACGGTGTGTCGTCGTCGATGATGACCGGGCGCCAGTCACGGTCGCCTCCCGGGCCGATGGCCACCCCGTCGCCGCGGTGGTAGTCGACGAAGGGAACGCCGAACCCCGCCTCGAGCGACGAGGCGTCGTGCCACGGCGTGATGGCGCGGAAGATGCGGCGCAGCGAGCGGATGAAGCCCCGGAGGATCGGGGGATCCACCTGCACGGTCTCGTCCACCGGGGCGGGCGAATGCGAGTGCGACCCCGCTCCGGGGTAGGCCACGACGTGCTCGTCCACCCACTCGAGCGATGGGTCGTCGGCGCGCCGCCGCAGGCCGTCTCCCTCGGCATCGTGCGACGAGAAGGCCACCCACCGGGGCGCGAGGTCACCGTCCCCATCCGGGGCGAGGTACAGGATGATGTTCTCCCAGTCGGCCTCGTGATCGTTGATGCCGTGGAATGACGACCGCCAGTCATTCATGGGGTAGAAGAACCAGTACTGCAGGATGGTCCACCCGGCCTCGCGCATGACGCGCCCGTAGTACGGGCTTCCCGCGTCGGCGATCTGCTCGCGGTAGGTGATCTCGCCGGCAGCCACCGCGCCCCGGGGCACGCGGCCGCGGAACAGCAGCGTCAGGCGGAAGAGGGCGTCGAAGATGCGGCTGGTGATGCCCACCTGCGAGAACCTGTTGCCGCCCGGCATGCGCGGGCCGTGGCCCGATGCCTTCCACTCGTGGAACTGGCGTCGCGTCAGCGGCGTCTCGACGTACAGCAGGTGCAGGGTGTCGGCGTGGCGCTCGCGGGCGATGCGGGCCAGCATGTCCAGGTCGAGTTCGCCGGCGTTGGCCAGCTTGATGTCGGCGCCGTCGGCCCCCCGGTGCCAGAGCGAGCATGCGCGCACGTACGCATCGGTGTCGGCGGGCAGGAACAGCTCGACCCGGTTGAACCTCAGGACCGGTTCGAACCGGCGAAGGAGATCGAGGTCGTCCACGCGCGGATCCTACGCCCCGCGTGTTTGCCACCATGCGGCGCACCCGAGCGAAGGAGGCGGCCGTGGCCGACCATATGTTCTTCCCCACCACGGGCTTCGAGTTCGCCACCCTCATCGCGCTGGGGGCAGCGTCGTATGGCGTGGCCGAGGCCGGCGAGGTGGCGGCCACGGCGTCGCGCATCACCGATGCCGACGCCGATTCGTGGTTCGACCAGTGGATGGTCACGGGCGAGGCCTGCCGGGACGCCGCGGAGCAGGCCGAGGCGGCGGGGCACGTGGCGAGCGCCCGGGGCCTGTACCTGCGGGCGTCGTTCTATATGGGCACGGCGTTCTTCTACGTGCTCGCCACCCGGGACCCGTCGCGGTCGCTGCCCACCTGGCGTCGCCACAGGGACGCCGTCGACCGGGCGTTCGCCCTGTGGCCCACGCCCGTGGAGGCCGTGTCCATCCCGTATGAGGACACCGCGCTGCAGGGCTACTTCCTGTCGGGCGGTGATGGCCCGCGCCCGCTGGTGATCTGCGTGAATGGCAGCGACGGCACGGTGACCGACATGCTCACGGCCGCCCCGCTCGACGCCGTGGAGCGCGGATACCACGCGCTCATCTTCGACGGACCCGGCCAGGGGCAGGCGCTGTATGAGCAGGGGCTGTTCTTCCGCCACGACTGGGAGGCCGTGATCACCCCGGTCGTCGACTGGGCCTCGGCACGGGCCGACGTGGACGCCGCGCGCATCGCGCTGCAGGGGTGGAGCCAGGCCGGGTACTGGGTTCCGCGTGCCGGGGCGTTCGAGCACCGCCTCGCGGCCCTCATGGTCGACCCCGGCGTGGTGCGGGTGGGCGACTCCTGGACCCGCCACCTGCCCCCGCCCATGCTCACGATGCTTGATGACGGCGACCTGCAGGAGTTCGACGCCTACATGGCGGAGGGCATGAAGCAGGACCCGGGGCTGGCACTGGAGGCTGCGAAGCGCCTTGAGCCCTACGGCACCGATTCGCTCGCGAAGGTGCTGCTCGAGTTGCGCGCATGGGATCTGACCGATGTGGCGGGGCAGATCCAGGCGCCCATCCTCATCACCAGCCCCGACGACGAGCAGTTCTGGCCGGGGCAGTCGCAGGAACTGCATGACCTGTGCACCGGTGCCCGGTCGCGCACGGTGGTGCGGTTCACGCGGGAGGAGGGCGCCAACTGGCACTGCGAGCCGATGGCCCCGCGCCTCCGCGGCCAGCGCATGTTCGACTGGCTCGACGCGGTGCTGGCCGCCTAGGCGTCATCCCCGCGGTGGGTGCCGTCCTCGGCCGGCGTCTCCCGCGGGTCGTGGCCCAGCCACAGGGCCTCGAATCCGTGCACCAGCCACGCCCACAGCACCACGAGCGACGTGCCCAGTGCGATAGGCACGAAGATGTGCTCCCACGCGGTGGGGTCGGTCATCCCCACCATGATCACGGCGGTGGCCACCCCGGGCGGGTGCAGGCACCGGGTGAGCGACATCAGCACCAGCGACATGCCGACCGCGGCACCCATCACCAGCCAGAGGTGATTCTCGCCCAGCGCCACCACTGCCAGCCAGCCGGCCGTCGCCGACACCGTCTGGCCGCCGATGGCGTTCCAGGTGCGCGCGATGGTGAGGTTGGGCTGGATGAACAGCAGCGCGGCGGTGGCGGCCATGCTGGGCACCGCGAGGGGAATCCCCTCGGGTACCGCCCACTCGTTCAGCGCCGTCAGGCCGCCGACCGCGATGACGCAGGCGATGACCTCGAACAGGGTGATGCTGGGCCCGAACATGCGGCGGCGCACCAGGATGTCCGCCAGCCAGTCATTTGTGCCACGCCCGAGGTCGCGTGCCCTCACGGCCCCCCTATGGGATCAGGAAGAACTGCCGGAACAGCATGCCCCATGTGGTGGCCTGATCTCCACCCAGCCGATACGCGCCCGGCCCATTCATGAGGATGCGCAGGTTCACCGAACCCGACTGCGCGCGCGCCCACTGGCAGGCCATGGGTGAGTCCACCGGCTGGCGGATGACCTGCGGGCTGCCCGGATCCACCGGCGTGATGAGGACGTCCGCGCGCCGGGCGACGAAGTTGTCCTGCCGCGCGCGCGCCGACACCAGCGCGCGTCCGTAGGCGGGGAAGCTGGTGCGGCTGACCCACGGGAGGACGGTGCACGATGAGGCGACCGGTGCGCACGCGGGCACCCCGGGAACGGTGGGGCCTCCCGGGACCCCCGGCGTGGAGCAGGGCTCGCCGGGCGGCGGGCCGTCGCCGCGCGTGGTGGTGAACATGAAGTGCACGTAGGTGAGTGGGTTGCGGTTGCTCCGCACGGCGCGGAGGAAGCTCACGACACCGGTGGGCACATCGCGCCACTCCGCGGCAGTGAAGCCGGTCAGCCCGGCGCTGCGCGAGTAGTGGTACATCTGGATCCATACGCCGCCGCCCAGCGTCATTGCCGCGACCGCGTCCCGGTAGTTCCGCCGGATCGGCTTGCCGTTGCGGCCGAGCACGCGGTTCGGCCCGAGTCCCGCGGCGATCGAGGTCGCCGGTCCCGGGGCCAGCGCGAAGTGCACGCGGCTGGCGTACGAGCCACCCCAGCGCGTGGACTGGCGCGACAGGCTCACCATGGCCTCGCGAAGGCGCTGGCCCACGTCGCTCACCTGCCCGTTCCGGCCCCCGTAGCGCGAGTCGATTTCGTCCACGGTCACGCGATGCGCCGTGCAGGTGCTGACGCCGGCCGGGGTGGTGCACGTGCGGTTGATCGCGTTGCGGAGCATCGCGGCCATCCCGGCGCTGCTCTCCCGTGCCAGCGCGGCGCCGTTCACCTTCACCATGCGCTGGTCGTTGCCCGCGCCAAGCCGGGCGCCCGGCCCGGAGGTGGAGGGCTCGAGCCGGAAGATCCACGGCAGCATCTGCATGGTGGACGAGCCGCCGAGGATGCGCCGCACGCCGTCGTCGGTCTCGTAGAGCAGGGACATGCGCCGGAACACCCGCGCAGAGGCGCGCGCGGGAAGTTCGCCGGGGGCATCCACCAGCACCTCGGCCACTCCCCATGACAGGCGGGCGTTTGCATCCGCTGCGGCCTGGGTCGCGCCCAGTGCGCTGGACGCGCCGGTGGCGAGCGCGGCACACGCAAGTGCGGAGACGATGCTGTGGTGCCTTCTCATGAGGAGACTCCCGAGAGGTCTGGGCAGGAGGGTGGTGCGATGCCGCCCACAGCGGCGTGCGGAAACCTCACCCCGGCGGGTGGTGTGCATCCCGCCCCTGCGACCTGCGCTCCGGGGGTGATCCAGAACGCGTGAGGCCACCTTACGCCTGCCTCTGGCTCCATCGTGAAGGAGCGGTCCGGCAGCACCGCTACCCTGACCACCCCCCCGATCCGACGCACAGGAGCCCGAATGCGCCGCACGTCCATACGGTCAGCCACGATTGCCGCCGGGGTTGGCCTGGCTGCCGCCGTTGCCCCCGCCCTCGCTGCGGCTCAGGTCACCGAGGTGCCGTGCCGCGGCAACGAGGCCATCTGCACGGCAAACGTGTCCCTCAAGGGCGGTGCCTCCAACAAGCCCGTCATGCTCATGCTTCCGGGTACCGACCTGAAGATCCGCGCGGTCAATGGCGTGCCCTCGAGCCTGCAGGGGGCGTTCCTCCGCAGCAAGGGCACCTACTCCCTCGGTGGCTCGGCGTACTCGTTCACCTTCAGCGCCGTGGGTTCGATCGACTCCGGCTACATGTCGATGACCTTCACCAACCCGCAGCGCCCTCAGGGGCGCGTGCCGCGGGCCGTCACGTGCCTCGGTGGCGAGCGGGTGTGCACGGCGCATATCAGCCTGCGTGGTGGCGCCGATGACAAGCGCATCCAGGTGAAGCTGCCCGGCACCAACCTGAAGCTGGCTGCCCGCGTGCCCACGCCGCCCGCCACCCGCAAGCTGTTCTCGGTGTCCGGCGGCGACTACTCGCTGGGCGGGTCGGTGTACACGTTCACGCTCGACACCGATCGCTCATTCGGCAAGGGCGCATGGCTGGCACTGACCTTCCGTGATCCCGCACGGTGACCGCTTGGCATCAGGTGACTCGCGCCTGCCCGTGATCCCGGTCCCGGCTGGGGGGCATGGCTGACGCAGCCGTCGGGGCGCTCGTTGCCCTTCATCGCGGCCTCGACCGCCTGGGGCCGGGTGATGACGCGTTCTCGCATACGGTGCTCGATGGCCTTGAGGGGCTGCCGCCGCATCCGGACATCGCCGACCTGGGCTGCGGGTCCGGGGCCGGCGCATTGCTCCTGGCCCGCCGCTTCCACCGACCCGTCATCGCCGTGGATGACCAGCAGGCATTCCTCGACGACATGATGGCGCGTGCTGCGGGCATGGGCTGTGGGTCACTCATCGAACCGCGGTGCGCGGACATCGCTGCGCCGGGGATCGCTCCCGCATCGCTCGACCTCGTGTGGTCGGAGGGTGCGGCCTACGCAATCGGGTTCGCCCGTGCGCTCGGGGCATGGCGGCCACTGTTGCGGTCGGGTGGCTACGCGGTGGTGTCGGAGCTCACGTGGTTCACCAACGCTCCCCCTGCTGAGCCCCGCGCGTACTGGGCCGACGGGTATCCCGACATGGGGGATGAGGCGGTCAATCGTGCCCGCGCGGAGGCCGCGGGCTTCGTGGTGCGCCACGTGCGCCGCCTGCCCGCCGTGGCATGGCAGCGGAACTATTCGGACCCGCTGGGCCGTCGCCTGGATGCGGCAGCCGGCGATCCTGCGTATGCACCGATCATCGACGAGTGCCGGCGCGAAGCGGATCTGCAGCGGCGATCCGGGCAGTCGTTCGGCTACGCCTTCTATGTCCTCCAGGCGCCCTAGCCGGGGCCGAGCCCGGTGCACGTGGTGGTGAGCCGTTCGGGGTCGGCCTCCACGCAGGCTGCGGTGAGTGCCGCCACCACGGTCTCCTCGGAGGGGTCGGCGCCGCCCGGTTGGGCAGCGCGATAGGCGCCGGACCACTCATCGCGTCCCGGGCATGCGGCGAGCGAGTCGGCGGCGGGGTCGAGTGTGGGGGCCTTCGATTCGCGAGCGGTGATGTACGCCTGCACCGCCTGGGCGCACGGGTCCGAAGCCACGGCCGTGGTGCCCATCGTGCCACTGCCACCGCAACCGGCGACAAGCCCCGCCGTGACCATGATCGCGGCGGTGGCAAGCATGCCCAGTGCGCGCATGGGGTGAGGGTACTGGTGTCCCCGTATGCCCGTCCAGCGCCGGTTTCGCGGGATCGTCCGGGTGTATCGGTTGCGGGCGATATATTCCAAATCGTGGCATCAGCGGGGTGGGGGAGATACGACGTGGGTGTCCGGCATGTCCTGCCGGCCGTCGTCGCGTCCGCGGTGATGTCCTGCATGGCGGTTCCGGCCGCTCACGCGGCACCATCCCCGGGCGGCGTGGGCGGTTGGGACCAGGCGTACAGGTATTCGGCAGGTGGGGGCATGCGCACCTGCGTGCTCACGCGCGGAGCCCGGTGCGTGGGGGCCCGTCTGCGCGGGCGGGTCGTGCACCACGGCAACCTCGCCGGGTCGATCTTCCGGCACGCCGACCTTCGCCATGCGGACCTGCGCGGCGCAAACCTCCGTGGCGCCGACCTGCGGGGGGCGAACCTGCGTGGCGCCGACCTGCGTGGCGCCGACCTGCGTGGCGCGCGAATGCAGTTCGTGCGCCGACCGAAGTCACCTGTGGTGCGCGTGCCGCGGGCGCGGGAGGCGGGCACCGCACCGCCAGTGCTGCCATGTGCGCCCAACTGCACCGGCGCCGACTGGGCGGATTCGGATCTTGCCCGCACCAACCTGTCGCTCGTCGACCTTGTCGATGCCAACCTGTCCGGGGCCAACCTTTCGGGGGCCCTGATCGTGAACTCGAACCTGCAGCTGGCGAACCTCTCCGGCGCGGATCTGACCGGTGCCGCATTGGCGGGAGCCTACCTTCGGATGGCCCGGATGCGGGGGGCGATCCTGGATCGGGTATCGGCGCCGCGGGCCACCTTCACGCTGGTGAACGCCCGCTCCGCGATGTTCTTCGGCGCCGATCTGGCCGGCGCGCGGTTCAATGCGGCCGACCTCTATGGGGCGTTTCTCTGGAACGCGAACCTCACGGGTGCCACCTTCCGCGATGCCGTCCTGA
>CAZPAT010000012.1:0-1729 GCA_964584485.1 uncultured Bifidobacterium sp. | reverse complement strand
GCGTTTCTCTGGAACGCGAACCTCACGGGTGCCACCTTCCGCGATGCCGTCCTGATCAAGGCCAACCTCTCGGGCGCGAAGGCGCCGGGGGCGGTCTGGTCGGGCGCGGCATGGGGTGGAACGGTGTGCCCGAACGGGGTGCAGGCGCCATCGCCCGCAACCTGCGGGCTCGTCTAGGGAAGGTCACACGGGACCGATCCGATCACGCGGTCAGTGCGCCAGCACCGTGCTGACGGCCAGTGATGAGGCCTCGAGGGCGCCCTCCATGTAGCCACCGTTGCCCGGCGCCGCTTCGGCCCCGGCCAGCAGCAGCCGGTCCTGCCAGACGCCGGCTGGCGCGGGATGACTGCCATAGCGCGGGTGCGTCAGCAGGGGGGTGTCGTCGTCGGTGGCCAGCAGCCGGTCTGCCGCCCAGTCCTTGCGAAGCACGGCCAGCGGAGCGGCCGCCCGGGGGCCGAACAGTCGCGCCAACTGCTCCACCGCGGCGTCGCCCAGCTGGTCCCCCATCTGGTCGCGCACCTCGGGGGGCCAGCCCACGAATCCACTGAGCGCAGCCAGCCCTCCCGGTGCCGTGGCGTCATGGATCTCCGCCAGGGGCCCCACGCGGCTGCGGGCCTCCCCCGACAGGCCGTCCTCCCGCCAGAAGGGGGACTCATAGACGACCACCACCTTGGCCTGCGCGGCCATCCAGGTGGGCACGCCGGCCCACGCGGCACGCACCCCGGGGCCCGGGTCGGGTTCCAGGTCAATCGTCCGGGCCAGCAGGCGCAGGGGCAGGGCGGTGATGACGACGGACGCGAGATGCGTGGTCCCCGTGCCGGCGTCGTCCACGGCTTCGACCTCCACGCCCCGGTCGATCACGCGCATGGCCACGACGCGCACGCCACGGTGGATCCTGTCGCCGTCCAGGCCTCGCGCCATGGCGTCGACGAGCGCTCCGAGACCGCCGCCCACGCGCATTGATCCATCCGCCGGCGCGCCTGCCTCAAACTGCGTGATGGTGCCGGGTGACTCCTCCCACATCAGGGCACCGGCCAATTGCTGGGGAAACGTCCTCAGCCCCAGCCCCTCCACCAGAGCAGGCATTCGGCGCTGGAACGCCGGCCAGAACCAGGCGGGCCCGAGGTCGTAGGTGCCGCCGGGCGGGCTCGCCGCGGAATCCACCCGGCCCGAGAGGATGCGCCCACCCAGGCGGTCCGACCCCTCGAGCAGCTGGTATTCCACTCCGGCTTCCTGCAGAAGCGTGGCGGCGTGGAGCCCGCCGAGGCCGCCGCCGATGATGAGCACCTCCTCCACGTGCCCACTGTACGACGTACATTGGAACCGGATGCAGTCCCTGCTCAGCGCATACCGACGCGCCCGTCGTCTGTCGTGGCCCGCGGCCTACCCCATCGCCCAGTTCCCGAATCCGCCGCTGATCATCGGGCTGCTCGCGCTGGGCCTCCGCTACGCGGCGTCCGGTGCCGTGGCCGATGCCCTCGGGGCGGTCGGGTATGCGTTCATCGGTGCCTGGGCGTACCTCGAGCTGACAGACGGTGTGAACCTGTTCCGGCGGGTGCTCGGGGCGGCGGGGCTGGTCTACGTGCTCGTCGCGATCGCGCGCCTCCTGCCCACCTGACCCCGAGCGGGCGACCGGACGTGGCACCCGGTATGGGAAAGGCCCGCCGAAGCGGGCCTTTCTTCCTACGGGAGTGACGGGACTTGAACCCGCGACCTCAGGATTGACAGG
>CAZPAT010000011.1:15974-19500 GCA_964584485.1 uncultured Bifidobacterium sp. | reverse complement strand
TGTCGCTCGGCGCCACCACGTCGGCGCCGGCGTCGGCATGGCTCACCGCCACGCGCGCCAGCACGTCGAGCGAGGGGTCGTTCGCGACGTCGCCGCGCTCGTCGAGCAGGCCGCAGTGCCCGTGGTCGGTGTACGCGCACAGGCAGACGTCGGTGATCACCACGAGATCCGGGGCGGCCGCCTTGACCGCCCGCACGGCCTGCTGCACCGCGCCGTCGGCGGCATGGGCCGATGACGCGTGCGCGTCCTTGCGGTCGGTCACGCCGAACAGCAGCACGCCACCGATGCCCGCACGGTGCGCGCCGCGGGCCGCGTCGGCCAGCAGGTCGGGTGACATGCGCGCGACGCCGGGCAGCGCGTCAACGGGCTGCCGGACGCCGGTGCCCTCCACGGCGAACATCGGGAGCACCAGCTGCTCGGGCCGCGGCACGGCCTCGCGCACCATGCGGCGGATGCCCTCCGTGCGGCGGAGCCTGCGGTGGCGGACGGCCGGGAACGCCCCGGTGCCCGCGTGCGCGTGTGTGGCGTGAACCTGCACCACGGGCGAGTGTATCGTCGCCCGCGTGGCGGAAGGGCCGAACCCCACCGAGATGGTGCAGGGGTACCTGCAGGGGCTGTTCCCGATGGACGACGCAGGCGCCGCGGGGCCGGTGGGGTGGTACCTGGCCGACCCACGCGCGGTGATCCTGCCGTCGGAGGCGCGCGTGCCCGCGACCGTCCGCCGCATGCTCCGCAGGCGCGGGTACCGGGTGCGCGTGGACGCCGCGTTTCCCCACGTGGTGTCCGCCTGCGGCGGCGACCGGGATGGCATGTGGCTGACGCCGCGCCTGGCGGCGGCGTATGACGAACTCCACCACGCGGGAGTGGCGCACAGCGTGGAGGCCTGGGATGGCGACACCCTGGTCGGCGGCCTGTTCGGGGTGTGGATCGGCCGGGCCATGACCGCGGAGAGCATGTTCCACCACCGCCCCGATGGCGGCAACGCCGCCCTCGCGGGGCTCATTGGCCTGGCGCGTGACCTGGACACGGTCGTGATCGACGTGCAGGTGGCCTCGCCGCACGTGGAGCGCTTCGGCGCACGGCAGGTGTCGCACGCGGAGTACCTGGGCCTCCTTGCGCGGGCCCTCGGCGGGGGGGATGCCTAGGAGTGCATGCGGCGGCCCAGCGCCACGCGCGCCGCCACCCCGTACACCAGTGCCACCACGGCCAGGATGCCCATGCCGGCGTAGGTGGACGACGCCACCTCGGGGTCCACCAGCAGCCCCTGGAAGGTGCGTGCGGCCGGGCCGAAACCGGCGAGGGCGCTGGCCCAGTAGGCGATGTCATTGCCCGGGATGAGCGCGATGACCGCGAGCGGCAGGGCGATCATGAGGCCGGCGAGGAGCGCCGTGCGGGTCTCGCGGGCAAGCGCTCCCACCAGCAGTCCGAAGGCCCCGGAGGCCAGGCCCGCGAGCAGGAGGGCGGGCAGCCACAGCAGCCAGCGTCCCACCGCCACCGATGTCGTGAGCGCCACCACCCCGAGCAGCACGTAGCCCACCGCGGTGCAGGCCACTGCGGCGAGCAGCGCCTTCTGCGCGATGATCGTGCCCGGCCCCACGAGTCCGCGGCCGAGCCGGGACAGCACCCGGTCCTCGCGCTCGGCGGACAGCAGGGCGGCCGCCAGCAGCACCCCCACGAGCCCGATGCCCACGACGAGGGCGCCCGCGATGCCCAGGGCGCTGAGCGGCTCACGGCCCGGTGCGCCCTCGCGGATATCCAGCCGGATGGGGCTCGCGATGGCCTGGGCCGCGGGCTTCGCCAGCTCCAGGTTGTCACCGACGCCGGTGATGTAGTCGCGCAGCGGATCGAGCCGGTCGGCCAGCCCGCCGCGTCCGTCGGCGCGCAGCTGGGCCTGCACCTGACGCAGCACGCGGTCGCTCTGCGCGAGGCCCAGCAGCGTGCCGGCCCGCCCGAAGATGCCCACGGTCCCGCCGTCCTGGATCAGGTCCACCAGGTTCAGCACCTGCGCCACGTAGGCCGACGCCAGGGCCTGGTTCAGGCGGAATACCGCCGATTCCAGGTTGCGCTCGATGGCCTGCGCCTCGATGGGTGATCGCGGGTTGGTGGCCAGTTGCAGAACGGGCGGCTTCAGCCCCGACTGGAGGTCGGCGATGAACCCCCGCGGCACGGTGAGCACGGCGCTCACGCGGCCATCGGCGAGGGCCTCCTCGGCCTGCGCGGGGTCGAGCCGCACGAGGTCCACGTCGTCCTCCAGGCGCGTCGCGTAGTCCTCGATCGACAGGCGCTCGTCGCCCACCTGCACGGTGCGGCCCGATGCCGCGTCGAGGTTGACGAATGCCACCGTGGGCCGCCGGTCGCCCCCCGACAGCGCGATGGCCAGCAGGATCGCGATGACCACCGGGTAGCCGATCAGCACGGCGAGCAGCGCCCGGCTTCGCACCAGCACGCGCAGGTCCTTGCGCATCAGCAGCGAACCCGCGCGCAGGGCCCTCATGCGTCCTCCACCAGGGCAAGGAAGGCCGCGTCGTCCAGTGCCCCCGCGGGGCCGTCGTGCAGCAGCTGCCCCCGCCCGAGCACCAGCACCCGGTCGGCCCGCGCGGCGGCCTCCTCCATGGACTGCGTGGAGAACGCGATGGCCATGCCGTCCCCGGCCACGAGGTCGTCGAGCCACTGCCACAACCGCATGCGCTGGTCCGGGCTGAGCGTGCCGGTGGGCTCATCCAGCAGGAGCAGCCGTGGCGACCCCGCCAGTGCCACCGCAAGGTTCAGTCGCTGCAGCGTGCCGGTGGACAGTGCCCCTGCGCGGCGCCCGGCCACCTCCTGCAGGTCCGCCCGGGCGATCAGCCGGTCGGCGGTGCCTGCGGGGTCGTCCGCCCCCTCGAGGCCCGCGAACAGAACCAGGTTCTCGCGGGCGGACAGCCGCGGGTACACCGCCGGCCTCTGCGGAACCCACCCCACGTGCCCGCGCGCCACATCGGACCAGGCGATGCCGCCGGCGTCGGGGGGATGCACGCCGGCGAGCATGGTGAGCAGCGTCGTCTTGCCCGCCCCGTTCGGGCCCGTCAGGGCGATGCGCTCGCCGGGCCGGATCTCCAGGTCGAGCGGGGCGAGTGCCTCGAACGACCCGTAGCGCCGCGCGATGCCGTGCGCGCGAAGCAGCGCGTCGTGCATGGCGGGCCCGGTCAGTCGGCCCGGGTGGGCCGGATCGGCTGCGGCTCCACGACGGCCGTCACGTCCATGGTGTCGCCGTCGTCCGCTGCGGGCGGGGTGCCTGCCGGTGCGCGTCGTGGAGGCGGCGGCCGGAATCCCGTGAGCGTGTCGCCCTCGTCCGGCGCCGCGTCCGCAGCGCCCGCGGTCGCCGTGGGCGCGCCGGCCGTCGCCAGGCCGAACCAGCCCATGCGCTCGCTCAGGTACACGGCGGTCTCCTTCAGGATGACCACCACCGGTACCGCGAGGATGATGCCGATGAACCCGTAGAGCTCCTCGCCGATGAGGACCCCGAAGATCACCACGAGCGGGTGCACGC
>CAZPAT010000011.1:11294-15874 GCA_964584485.1 uncultured Bifidobacterium sp. | reverse complement strand
CCGTAGAGCTCCTCGCCGATGAGGACCCCGAAGATCACCACGAGCGGGTGCACGCCCACGGCGTCCCCCATCACCTGGGGCACCACCACATGGCCCTCGAACTGGTGGATGGCGATGAAGGCGATCAGCACCCACAGGGCCGTCCATGGCGAGATGAAGAGCGCCAGCAACACGGGCGGCACCGCGCCGAGGATCGGCCCGATGTAGGGGATGAACTCCATCAGGAAGATCCACGCGGCGAACAGCACCGCGTACGTGGCGCCCTGCGGGAAGATCCCGGTGACGCCGAAGATCCACAGCACCACGCCCGCGCTGACGCCGATGATCAGGCACACCAGGGTCTGCGCCTTGATGTACTGGACCAGCGTGTGTTCGGTGCGCCGCAGGAACTGCGCGGCGGACGCGCCTCCCAGGCGCCGCGCCGCGCGGGCGATCTGCGGGGCGTCCAGCAGCATGTACACGGCGGCGACGATGATGATGATCGCCACCACCAGGGCCCCGAGGGCGCTCAGGGAGTACGAGACCGCGTTGCCCGACAGGTCGTTGGCCCAGCCTCGGATGGCCTGCAGCGCCGCGTTCGCGCGTTCCTGCACGTCGACGTCGATGCCGTTCCGGTCGAAGAAGCCCTGCAGGTTCTGCACCTGCCGCTGCGCCTGGTCGGTGTAGAGCGGCAGGTTGGCGCGGATGGTGGTGATCTGCTGCTGGATGGGCGGGATCAGCAGCACCACGGCCGCGGCGATGGCGCCGAGGAACGACAGGAACACGGTGGCCACCGCGAGCCCGCGCGGCACGTGAACCCGGCGGAGCATCCTCACCAGCGGGTTCAGCAGGAGCGCGATGACCACCGACACCAGGAACACGAACAGCACGCGCCCGAGGGTCTGGCCCGCGATCCAGATCATCACGACGATGGCCGCCGCCGCCCCGATCCATGCCCACGGCGGTGCTGTCGCCCGGCGGCTGGTCATGGGAGGCATGGTATCGCGGCCTTCCCGCGCCGGCGGCGCGCCTGCTCTGGTCTAGCCTTGCGGGGCCAATGCCGCCCCTCACGCGAGATGAGCTCCGGTCGCGCCGCGCGGTCCGGCGTCAGGTCGACCGCCACCGGAGCAACCGGGTGCTCCTCACGGTGGTCGCGCCCGCCGTGCTGGTGGCGGCCGTCATCGCCGCGCTCGTGCTGGCGTTCTACGACGGTGGCTCCAGCGGCCAGGCCGCCTCGCCGCCGGGGCAGCTGGCATCGCCCGTCACGCCGTCGGCGGTCGATGGCGATCCCGCGCCGCAGCGGGTGGTGCTCGCGCGTGCCGGCCAGGTGACGGTGGTGCTGCCCGTGGCGCGCCGCCAGGTGACGGCCGTGCTGTTCCACGCGGTGGCCGAGCCCGGGGCCATCAACATGACCCCGTCGTCGGCGGTGCCGCATGTGGTCGCCGCCGACGACGGCGGGGAGCCGGGCACCTCGGGCGTGGATGTGGGTGCGCCCGCCGGCACCACGGTGTACAGCCCGGTGGACGGCGTGGTCACCGCGGTGGTCCCCCATCGCATCGCGGGACGCCCCGAGGGCCTCGAGATCATCATCACGCCGTCCGATGTGCCCGACGCGGCCGTGCGGGTGAGCCACATCGAGCCGGGTCCCGACGGCATCGTGCCGCAGGTGGGGACATCGGTGGGGGCGGGCCGCACGGTCATCGGCCGCGTGCGCGACCTCTCGCGGGTGGCCACCTTCGACATCGCCCGGTACACCAATGACGCGGGCAACAATGTGCAGGTGGACCTGCTGCGCCAGCCGACGGGGCCCGGGAACTAGGTGGCGACCGACTCCCTCACGGCGATCGTCCTGGGCGACGTGTTCGGCGGCACGGGGATGCGCGCCGTGCAGGACGCCCTGCCCGGCCTGCGCGATGAGTACGACGCGGACGTCGTGGTGGTGAATGCCGAGAACGCGGCGCACGGGTCGGGGACCACCCCGAAGCAGGCGGCGGCGCTCCTGGCGGCGGGCGCCGATGTGCTCACGGGGGGCAATCACACGTTCCGCCGCGCCGAGATCGTCCAGGTGCTGGAGCAGGACCCGCGGGTCCTGCGGCCGGCCAACCTCACCACGCGGGGTCCGGGTTCGGGCAGCGTGGTGGTGGACGCCCGCGGGGGGTTCCGCGTGGGAGTGGTGAATCTCATCGGTTCGGTATTCATCGAGGCCGCGCAGAGTCCCTTCGCGGTCGTGGACGACATCGTCGATCGGATGCGCCGGGAGACCCCGTTGATCATCGTGGACATGCACGCCGAGGCCACGAGCGAGAAGATCGCGCTCGCCCGCCATCTGGACGGCCGCGTGACCGCCGTGGTGGGCACGCACACCCACGTCCCCACCGCCGACGAGCGGGTCCTGGCCGGGGGCACGGCCTACATCACCGACCTCGGAATGAGCGGCCCGCACGATTCCGTGATCGGCGTGCGCGAGGAGCCCGTGCTGCGGCGCTTCCTCACCGGCCTCCCCGCGCGCTTTGAGCCCGCCACCGGCGATGTGCGCGTGCAGGGGGTCGTCATCCGCGCCGAGCCGGGTGGCCGCGCCACCTCCATCGCGCGCATCGACCTGCCCGGCTAGGCCCCCGCTGCGTCCCGGCCCTGCGCCGGGTCCTCCATGCGGCGCAGCCAGGGGATGCGGCGCACCGCCAGCAGCGCGATGATCCCGCCGATCACCACCGTCCCGATCAGCATCCACTGGGATGCGGTGGGCACCCCCACCTGGAAGAAGTCGCGCAGCAGCGGTACCTGCAGGCCGATGGTGAGCAGCACCACGAATGCGCTGACCATCAGCCACACCCATCCGCGCACCCGGTGGCCGTTGGTGCCGCGCTCGAGCTCGATGACCACGGCGAGCCCGAGGAGCGTGGCGGTCAGCACCGAGGCCGTCCGTGCATCGGGCACGCTCGCCCCGAGGGGACCGCGCGACAGCAGGTAGGCGGCCGTGATGGCGATCGAGATGACGATCCCGGCGGGCACCGCGAACGCTCCCAGGCTGCGCATGAAGCCCTCGCGGTGCACCGGGCCGTCGCTCTTCGCGAGCGCCAGGAAGAACGCGGGAATCCCGATGGTCAGGGACGACGTGATCGACAACTGGCGCGGCAGGAACGGGAAGGCGATGGGCAGCAGGGCGAACGCCAGCAGGATGATCGCCGAGTAGACGGACTTGGTGATGAACAGCTTGGCCACCCGGTGCGTGTTCCGGATGATCTGCCGACCGGCCTCGATGGCGCGGGGCAGCGTGGCGAAGGCGTTGGTGAGCAGCACGAGGTCGGCCACGCCCTTGGCCATCTGGCTGCCGTTGCCCATCGCCACCGCGAGGCGGGCGTCCTTGAGGGCGAGGACGTCGTTGACGCCATCGCCGATCATGGCCACGTAGCGGCCGTTCTCGGTCATCGCGCGCACCAGTGCCTGCTTCTGCTCGGGCGTGATGCGCCCGAACACGGCGGTGCGGGTGACGATGTCGCGCAACTGCGCGGGGTCCTCGGGCAGGTCGGGCCCCTGGATGGCCTCCTCCGCGCCGGTCACCCCGCAGGCGACTGCCACCGCCTGCACGGTGCCCACGCCATCACCCGAGATCACTTTCACCTGCACCCCCTCGGACTCGAGGAACCGCACGGTGTCGGCGGCATCCGGCCGCAGGGCCTCCTCGAGCAGCACGGCCCCCACGGCCGTCACCGGGGGCAGGTGGCCGAGCCCCTCCTGCGCGCCGTCCAGCGACTGGTCGCCGGTGGCCACCAGCAGCACGCGCCGCCGCGCCGCCTGCGCATCGGCGATGGCGCTGCCAAGCGCCCCCGGAACCTGCACGCCGATGCGCTCGAGGATCTCCGGGGCACCCAGCACGATCGTGCCGTCGCCCGGCAGGGTGACCCCGCTCCACTTGCGCGAGGAGGCGAATGGCACCTCGGCCGTGGGCGGAGATGCATCGGCCGGCATTGCGGCGAGGATGGCCTCTGCGGTCGCGTTGCGCGACGCGGCGCTCGCCGCCAGCAGCCCGGCGGCCCGTCGGACGTCGTCCTCGGACCGGCCGGGGGCGGCGATCACGCCCGCGACGTCCAGCCGGTTCTCGGTGAGGGTGCCCGTCTTGTCCACGCACACCGTGTCCACGCTGGCCAGGCTCTCGATGGCGTTCAGCTGCTGCGCGAGCGTGCCGATGCGCGCGAGGCGCACGGCGGCCACCGCGAACGTCAGGCTGGCCAGCAGCACGAGGCCCTCGGGCACCAGCGGCACGAGCGCGGCCACCACCCGCTGCACCGAGCTCGCGGCCCCGCCGATGTCCAGCCAGATGGTCGAGAGCACCATCAGCACGGCCAGCGGGGCCATGACCGCGATGATGAGCCGGAGGATGTGGTTGATGTCGGTCTGCAGGGGTGACGGCGGCGTGCGATTGCCCTTGGCCTCGGCCGCGAGCCGCTCGGCGAATGAGTCGGCGCCCACGGCCGTTACCCGGTAGGCACCGCTGCCGGCCACGCAGAAGGCCCCCGACCGGACATCGTCACCCACCTGCCGCGCCACCGCGTCGGACTCGCCGGTGAGCACCGACTCGTCCAGGCTCAGCACGGTGGCCCGCA
>CAZPAT010000011.1:9095-11194 GCA_964584485.1 uncultured Bifidobacterium sp. | reverse complement strand
AGGTTGAACAGCGTGAAGGTGTTCGACCAGACGATGTCGGCGAACGACCGGCTGCCGCGGGGGCCGGGCCGCGGCGGGTTGTCGCGCAGGATGCGCGCGGCCTCCTCCGAGGTGAGCCCGTGCAGGGTGGGGTCGGCCGACGGCACGGGGCGAGCCTACGCGGGTGTCACTCCGCGGCGGCGCCGGCCCGCGCGAGCAACCGGCGCGCCCACGCGGCCTCGCCGTGGGCCCGCAGCCACAGGGCCGCGTCGGCGAGCACCATTGGCTCCCACGCCCGGGCCCGGGCGATGAGGCCGCCCGTGGCCCCATATCCCGCGTGCACCGCGGCAGCGGTCGCCGCCGCCATGTCGTTCATCGCCACGACGTAGGCCAGGTCCTCGGCGGGGTCGCCCATGCGCCAGAACTCCCAGTCCACGAGCACCGGGGCCGACGCCGGCCAGAGGATGTTCCCGGTGACGAGGTCGCCGTGCAGGAACGCGAAGGTGCTCGTGGCCGGGCAGGTGATGACGAGACGGCGCGCGGCCCGGTGCACCAGGTCGCGCTCGGTGGGCGTCGCGGTGCGCGCGAGGGCATCGCGCATTCGGCCGCGCGCGTAGGCGCGCAGGTCACGGGCCCGCGACGGCCATCCGGGGAGCCCACCCGACGCCGTGGTCCGCCGTGCGTGCACGCGGGCGAGCACCCGGCCGAGCGCGCGCGCGGACCCGTCGTCGAGGTGGTGCAGGGGCCGCGGCTGCCCGGCAACCCATTCGTACTCGAGCACGCCCTGCCCGGTGGTGATTACGCGCGGCGCAAGGGACGGCCCCGCGATGCGGGCACCCCGGGCTTCCCGGGCGAGGGCGACGGGGTCGCCCTCCTTGCGCAGCACCGGGATCCGGCCTGCGGGTCGCGACAGCGCGTAGCGCCCGCCGCCCGCCGGGAGGTCAGTCGTCGGCGAACACCCGGGGCGCGGAGGCAAGGCCGAACAGGATGAAGAGGATGCCGAGCACGAACGGCAGGTAGCCGACCTCGTGGCGGTCGTACCAGCCGGCCCACGTCATGAGGACGCCCAGCAGCAGCAGGGTGGTGACCATCCAGATCGGCAGCTTCTTCACGACGTCCTCTCGCGGTTCGCGGCGGCCCCTTCGTCCGCCGTCGCCACATTACCGGCACGGAAGGGTAGTGTCCCGGCCCGCTATGACGGAACCCAGCAACGCACACGTCACCGTAACCACGGACGAACGCCCCTCGGGCATCGTCGTCACCGTCGAGGGGGTGGTGGACGCCAGCACCCTGTCGGAGGTCTCGGCGGTGCTCACCGACGCCCAGCGCGACGGACGCATGGTCTACGTGGACCTGGCTGCGGTCACCTTCATGGACAGCCGGGGACTCGGTGCGCTCATCGCCGCCAACGAGCGGTCCCGTGAGGGCGCGGCGGACATCCGCCTGCACGCCCCGTCGGACGCGGTCCGGCGTCTCCTCAACATCTCGGGCGTCACCGCCGTGCTGGTGGAGGCCGAGGAGCTTCCGGCCGCCTAACCCCCGTGCCGGCGGTGATACCGTCGCCGAAAAGGGGAGGTCGGCATGGGTGGTACCACCTACCGGGTCACCGGGATGAGTTGCGACCACTGCCGGAAGGCCGTGGAGGATTCCGTGGGTGCCGTGCCCGGCGTGAGCGCCGTGGCAGCAGATCCTGCGACGGGCACCGTGCTGGTGGAGGGCGATCCGGACGATCGCCTGGTGCGCGACGCGATCGTCGACGCCGGGTACGGGGTTGCCTGAGCACGACCTCCTGATCGAGGGAATGACCTGCGCCGCCTGCGTGGCGCGGGTGGAGAAGGCGCTGAACGGGGTGGACGGGGTATCCGCGACCGTCAGCCTGGCGACCGAGCGGGCCCACGTGGATGCCCCGGAGGGCATGGATGACGCGGACCTCGTGGAGGTCGTGCGTCGTGCGGGCTACGGGGCCGCCCCGGCCGCCGAGGCCCCTCGTGATGCCGGCGATTCCGCGGCCGCCACATCGGCTGCCCTTCGGCGGCGACTGGTGTGGGCCGCGGTGCTCACGGTTCCGGTGATGGTGCTGTCGATGGCGCCGCCCCTGCAGTTCCCGGGGTGGCAGTGGG
>CAZPAT010000011.1:6832-8995 GCA_964584485.1 uncultured Bifidobacterium sp. | reverse complement strand
GGGGGTCGCATCGTCGTGCGGGCCACCCGCGTGGGCGCGGAGACCGCCGTGCACCGGGTGGCGGCGCTGGTGCAGGCGGCGCAGGCGGGCAAGGCCCCCGTGCAACGACTGGCCGACCGCGTGGCGGGCGTCTTCGTGCCCGTTGTCATCCTCATCGCCCTCGGCACGCTGGTGGGGTGGCTCGCCACGGGGAATCCCGCGGGCGAGGCCATGACCGCCGCCGTGGCCGTGCTGGTCATCTCCTGCCCCTGCGCGCTGGGCCTCGCGACGCCCGCGGCGCTCATGGTGGGCACCGGGCGGGGCGCCCAGCTGGGCATCCTCATCCGCGGGCCCGAGGTGCTCGAGGGCACGCGTCGCGTGACCGTCGCCGTACTCGACAAGACGGGCACGCTCACCGAAGGGGTGATGCGCGTGGCCCGGGTCGAGCCCGCCCCGGGCTGGGACAACCACGACGTCCTCGCCCTCGCGGGGGCGGCCGAGGCGGGCAGCGAGCATCCGATCGGGCGGGCCATCACCGAGGCGGCCCGGTACCCG
Organism: uncultured Bifidobacterium sp.; assembly: GCA_964584485.1. Taxonomy (GTDB): domain Bacteria; phylum Actinomycetota; class Thermoleophilia; order Miltoncostaeales; family Miltoncostaeaceae; genus SYFI01. Next base: position 8,461 of record CAZPAT010000011.1, on the reverse strand, counting down.
TCGCGTGTGCTGCCGGAGACCACGTCGTTCCGGGCCACGGCGGGCGTGGGGGTGATGGCGGAGGTCGCGGGCCAGGTCGTCGAGGTGGGCCGCAGCGCCGACCTGGACGGCGTGCTCGCCGACGAGCGGGACCGGGCCCTGGCGGATGGGCTGACCGTCGTGGCCGTGCGGGTCGATGGCCGGCCGGCGGGGATCATCGCGGTCGGCGACGTGGTGCGGCCGGAGGCGGCCCGCGCAATCTCCATGTTGCGCGACCTGGGGCTGCGGCCCGTCATGCTGACGGGCGACGCCGAGGAGCCCGCCCGTGCCGTGGCCGCGTCCGTGGGCATCGACGAGGTCGTGAGCGGCGTGCTCCCCGAGGGCAAGGAGCAGGCGGTGCGCGACCTGCAGGCCGCAGGTGAGGTCGTGGCGATGGCGGGTGATGGCGTGAACGACGCCCCGGCGCTCGTGCGCGCCGACCTGGGCATCGCCATGGGCACCGGCACCGATGTGGCCTCCGAGGCCGCGGACATCACGCTGGTCACCCCCGACCCGCGGGCGATCGCCGATGCCATCCGGTTGTCGCGGCGCACGCTCCGCACGATCCAGGGGAACCTCGTGTGGGCCTTCGGGTACAACGTCGCGGCCATTCCCCTGGCGGTCATGGGGCTGCTGAATCCGCTCATCGCCGCCGCGGCCATGGGGCTTTCCAGCATCTTCGTGGTGACGAACTCCCTGCGTCTGCGTGGTTTCCGTCCGGCCCGCTAGGCTGCCGGACGTGTCGCAGGACTACCTCGGGAGCGGCGGGCGCCTGGATGGCGGCCCGGCCGATGCGCTGATCGACGCCGGCTACCGCTACGAGTCGCAGGCGGGGCCGCGGCTGGCCCGGGGCCTCAGCACGTCGGACCTGGCCCACGCGGTGATGCTGGCGGAGGCCGGGGCGATCCCCGGGGATCAGGCGAGGGCCCTGCTGGCCGGGCTCCTCGAGCTGGATGCCATCCCGGGTGATGCCTTCCCGTGGAACCCCGCGCTGGGCGATGCATTCAACAGCCGCGAGCATGAGCTGCGCTCGCGGGCGGGGGCCACCGCCGCCGGGTGGCTGTCGGCGGGACGCCCGCGCCGCGAGGCCTTCCGGGTGGGGCTGCGGATCGTGGCGCGCGACGGCGCCCGCGACCTGCACGACGCCTGCGTGGCGCTTGCCGCCGCGCTGGTGGACCTGTCGGCGCGCCATGCCACCGACCTGGCTGCCGACTACACCTACCTGCAGCCCGCGCAGCCGACGCGCCTCGGGCACCTGGTGCTGGCATATGCCTATCCGCTGCTGCGCGATGCCGCACGACTCCGCGGCATCCATGAGGCGCTGGACATGTCGGTGGCGGGAGCCGGCGGCAGTGCGGGTTCACGCTGGCCGCTGGACCGCGCACGCCTGGCCGACCTGCTGGGCGCCGCGGGCACGGTGCCGCACGTGAAGGACGCCATGTGGCAGTGGGATGCCTACGTGGACCTCATGTCCGCGGCGGCCACCACCGCCACGCACCAGTCGGAACTGGCGCAGGACCTGGAGATCCTGGCCAGCCGCGAGTTCGGCATCGCGCAGCTGGCCGATCGCCACAGCCGCGCGAGCGCGCTGATGCCGCAGAAGCGCAACCC
>CAZPAT010000011.1:0-6732 GCA_964584485.1 uncultured Bifidobacterium sp. | reverse complement strand
AGCTGGCCGATCGCCACAGCCGCGCGAGCGCGCTGATGCCGCAGAAGCGCAACCCCTACGCGCTCGCCGTGGTGCGCGCCACGGCGGGGACGGTGTCCGGGGACCTCGCCGGGATGCTGGTCGCCCTGCACACGGGGTCGGCGCGCACCGATCACTTCCACGTCCTCAACACCGTCATCCCCCGGGCCCTCGAGGAGGTGGTGGCATCCACCCGGCTGATGGCGGAGGTCGTGGAGGGCCTGACGCTGGATGCCACCCGCGCGGGCGAGGCAGCGCGCAGCGGGTTCATCACGGCCGCCGACCTGTCGGACGTGCTGGCGCAGGAGGCCGGGCTGGACTACCGCACTGCCCACCACGTGGTGGGGCGCGCCGTGAAGATGCTGGTGGATTCGGGGCGCGACGAGTCGGCCCTCACCCCGGCGCTCCTCGCGGAGGCCGCCATGGCCAGCGACGGCATCGACCTGCAGGTGGACGCCGACCTGATCCGACGGGCCCTCGACCCGGAGATGGCCGCGGACATGCGCCTGCAGGAGGGCTCATCCGCCCCGGGCCGCACCGAGAAGATGGTCGCGGCCTGCCGCGAGGACATCGCGGCGGCGCGCACGTGGGGGTCGGGTGCCGGTGCGCGCGCGGAGCGCGCGGAGGCAGCCCTGCGCACCCGCGCCCGCGAGATCGCGGGCACCTAGCCCGCGGGTGCCCCGGGCGCCGGGGCGTGCTGCACGCGTACCCGGGCCGCGTAGCGGGACAGCAGGCGGTACAGGGCGGGCCCGATGACCAGGGCGAAGATCACGTTGCCCACCGCGTGGGCCACGTCGAACCACGCGCTGGCGACGCATGCGGCGATGAACGCCGCCCACGAGACCTCGGGGCCGAACGTGGCGAGGAACCACAGGTTCATGGCCCAGCCGAATGCCAATCCCCAGGCGCCGGCCACCACGGCCAGGCCCAGGCGGGTGCGCGTGGCCGGGCGCAGCAGGGCGCCCGACGCCCCGACCGCGCCCCACAGCAGCATCTGGGCGGGGGTCCAGGGGCCCTGGCCGAGGAAGGCGTTGGAGATGAGCGCGGCGAGTGCCCCCACGGCCATGCCGGCGCGGGCCCCCAGCGCGGCGCCGGCCACCAGGCACATGGTGGTGACGGGCTTCACCGAGGGGACGGCCGCGAACAGCACCCGCCCCGCGGCGGTGGCCGCGCCCAGTGTGGCGGTGAGCGCGAGCATCTTGGGGCCACCGGCCCCACGCTCCCACGTCACCCATCCCAGCAGCAGCAGCGCGATGGTCGTGAGGACCACCACGGCGGCGGCGCTCACGCGCGCAGGAGGGCCGTGGGCGGCAGGCCCGTGGGCACGGCGTCCCCGTTCACCATCTCGAGCACCTCATCGGCTGCGGCCACGGCGAAGGGGCCGTCGTGGGTGGCCACCAGCACGGCGGCGCCCTCTGCCGCCCGGCGCCGGATGAGGTGGGCCAGCGTCCTCTTGCGGGACGGGTCCATGCCGCGCGTGGGCTCGTCAAGTACCAGCACCGCGGGGTTGGCCACCAGGATCGCGGCGAGCGCCACGCGCTCCCGCTCGCCCACGCTGAGGTCGAGGGGATGGCGGTCCAGCAGGTGGCCGAGGTCCAGGTCGTGCGCCACCGCCGCGACGCGCGCATCGCGCAGGCTGCCGGTGATGCCCTGCACGCGCAGGGCCACGGCGATCTCATCATCCACGCGCTCGGTGAGCAGATGGCGGCCCGGATCCTGCGGCACCATCCCGAGCCGGGGGAATCGCAACTCCGGCGGCAGCGCGGAGACATCCTCATCCCCCAGGAGCACGCGCCCGTCCGTGGGGCAGTGCAGGCCCGCCAGGGTGCGCAGGAGCGTGCTCTTTCCGCTGCCGTTGGGCCCGGTGAGCGCCGTGACGCGGCCGGGCACCAGTGCCAGGGACGCACCGCGCAGCACGTGACGCCCGTCGTGGCCCGCCACGATGCCCTCCGCGCGCGCTGCGGGCGGCGCGGCAACGGTGCACGGCGCGGGCGGCTCCCCGGCGTCTTCGTCCGGCGCGGCCGGCCCCACCTGGCCGCAGCACACCGCCAGAACGCGGTCTGCGATGGGGCGCACCCGCTCGGCGCGGTGCTCAGTGATGACCACGGCGGTGCCCGCATCGGCCAGTTCCCGAAGGGCACGCGCCAGGTCCGCCGCCGCCCGTGCGTCCAGTTGCGAGGTGGGCTCATCCAGCAGCAGCAGCCGCGGACCACGGGCCAGGACGCCCGCGATCGCCACCCGCTGGCGCTCGCCGGAGGACAGCGCCTCGATGCGGCGATCACGCAGGTGCGATGCCCCGGCCGCCTGCAGGGCGCCGTCCACGCGCCGGGCGATCTCCGCGGCCGGCATGCCGGCGTTGGCCGGGCCGAATGCCACATCGCGCTCCACCGTGCCCAGCACCGCCTGCGCCTCGGGGTCCTGGAACACCATGCCCACGGCGCCGCCGAGCGCGGCGGGAGGCTGCCGCAGGGCATCCCGCCCGGCCACCTCGACGCTGCCGCCGAGCGCGCCGCCGTGGAAGTCGGGAACGAGCCCGGCGAGCGAGCGCAGGAGGGTGCTCTTGCCGCCACCCGACGGGCCCTCCAGCACCAGCACCTCGCCGGCACGGACGTCCAGGTCCACGCCGTCCAGGGCCGCGGCCGGTGCGCCGCCGTAGGTGAATCGCAGCCCGCGCACGCGGGCCACCACGGCGTCGCCGGGCGGGGTCACCTCATGTGGGGTCCCGTGGGGGTACCCGCGCACCGTCACCTCAGTCCTCGAAGGTCGTGGTGCCAAGGCGGAGGCAGGTCTCCTGGCTCCCGGGCGCTGCGCCCCCGCGCCTTCCCGGGTGGTCCCCAGTGGCCGGGCCTCATGGACCCCAGCGGCGGCGCCCCGGTCACAGTGGCGGGACCGCGCCGGAATCGCACCGGCTTCCCTCACCACCGCCCATGGCGTCGTGCCGGGGACTATAGGGGCGGGAGCACCCTGCCGTGGCTGATCAGCGTGCCGGTGATCACGGGACTGCTCACGGTCACCATGCACACCGCTGACGTGCGGCCGCACGCCGGGAGGAGGCCGGGCCCGCCAGGTGGCGGTCCAGGTCCTCCCGTCGTCGGTGGGCCTGCCTAGGGTGCGCGCCGTTCCACTGTCCAGCCCACCGCTCCCCGCGTGGCGAGGATGCGGTCGTGCAGTCCGTCGGGGTCCTCCTGCCAGAACTCGACCACGCGGGGCTCCAGGCGGTGCCCGATCCACCCCGGTGGTACGGCTGCGGGGTCGCCGTCGGGCGGGACCGCGGCGAGGCGCCGGTGCAGGTCGCCGCGGGAGGGCAATGGCTCGCCCTGCCGCCAGGCCCGGGCCGCCCGGCGGGCCTGGGGCCGCCGGCGCGCGATGTGGGCCGCCACCTCGTCGTCGGGCAGGAGGTGCACGGGGCCCTCCACCCGCGCCTGGCGTCCCAGCCCCGCCCAGAAGAAGACCCCTGCCGCGTCCGCCCGCGCGGCGATCTCGCGTGCCTTGCGTGACCGTCCGTCGGTGATCCATTCCAGGCCGGCCGGTCCCCACCGCCGGACGAACACCATGCGCGCGGAGGGACGTCCGTCCTGCCCGGCCGTGGCGAGCGTCATGGCGAGGGGCTGCGGCTGGCCCGTGGCGCGCGCCTCGTCGATCCACGCGCAGAGCGCGCGCAGGGGGTCGGGCGATATCTCGTCGGGACGCAGGGGCGCCATGGCGACCACGGTAGCCTGCGCCCATGCCGCGCATCGCCGTACCCGACTGGATCCCGTTGAACGCCATGGCCGGGGATGAGGTACTGCCCGCCATCGGCACCCAGCCGGTGCTGTCGCCCTACGACCGCGACGAGGTCGCGCGGGTGGATGTCTCTGGCGAGGAGGCCGTGGACATGGCCGTGGCGGTCGCGCGTGATGCCCTGGGCGCTGCTCCGCACGCCGCCGAGCGGGCGCGCATCCTCGACCGGGCCTCAGCGCGCGTGGCCGCGTGCTCCGAGGATCTCGCCCTGCTCATCGCGGCCGAGGCCGGCAAGCCCATCCGCCAGGCCCGTGGCGAGGTGGCGCGGTGCGTGGACACGCTCGCGTTCTCGGCCGCGGTCACCCGCACCGTGGCGGGTGAGGTGATCCCTATGGATGCTGCCGACTCGGGTGTCGGGCTCGTGGGCACCACGGTGCGCGAGCCCGTCGGGGTCATCGCGGCGATCACGCCCTTCAACTTCCCGCTCAACCTCGTGGCCCATAAGCTCGGACCCGCGATCGCCGCGGGTGCTCCCGTGGTGCTGAAGCCCGCGGGCCGCACGCCCCTCTCGGGCCTTGCCCTGGCGATGATCCTCCGCCAGTGCGGCCTGCCCCCCGCGATGCTGGGCTGGGTGCTGGGTGATCGCGTGGCGGGCGAGCCGCTCACGGCGCACCCCGACGTGGCGATGGTGTCGTTCACCGGCAGCAGCACGGTGGGCTGGGCCATTCGCGCGGCGCGCCCGGACATCCGGGTGGCCCTCGAGCTCGGCAACGCCACGCCCGTCATCGTCCATTCCGACGCCGACGTGCACGCGGCGGCACGGGCCATCGCGGGCAGCGCCTTCACCCACGCCGGGCAGTCGTGCATCTCGGTGCAGCGGGTGATCGTGCACCGCGAGGCGCATGACGTGCTGATGGACGCGCTTCTGCCGCTGGTGGACGGTCTCGTGGTGGGCGACCCGCTGGGGGAGGCCACCGATGTCGGCCCCGTCATCGACTCCGCGTCCGCGGATCGCATTCTCGAGTGGATCGCCGAGGCCACGCAGGTGGGCGCACGGGTGGTCCGCGGCGGCGACCGGCTTCCATCGGGTCCGGCCATGCTCGCCCCGACGGTGCTCGACGGCGTCGCGCCGTTCACCCGCGTGATGCGCGAGGAGGTGTTCGGGCCGGTCATCGCCGTGTGCGTGTACGACCGCGTGGACGATGCCATCGCGATCGCGAACGACAGCCCCCTGGGCCTGCAGGCAGGCATCTTCACGGCCCGCGTGGACGCCGCGATGGCGTGGGCCCGGCGCCTCGCGTTCGGGGGCGTGCTCATCAACGAGACCCCCACCTTTCGCGCCGACCAGATGCCCTACGGTGGCATCCGCGGTTCGGGCGATGCCCGCGAGGGGCCGGCATCGGCGGTGATGGAGATGACCTATCCCAAGCTCGTCATCACGCGCCTGCCGGAATGACGTCGCAACGACGGAACCCGGCGCATGGCCGGGTTCCGTTTCCAGATGGCGGGAGAAGGATTTGAACCTTCGTAGGCAGAGCCGACGGTTTTACAGACCGCTCCCTTTGACCACTCGGGCATCCCGCCAGGTGGCCGCGGCACCTTAGCGAAGTGCGACCCGCCGCCTCAACGGACTGCGGCAGCCGGTGATCAGTCCGACCCGGCGGCGGGGGCCGGATCGAACCGGTACCCCACGCCGTAGTGCGTGATGACGAAGTCGGTGCCGGGCAGCGCCGTGCGCAGCTTCTGGCGCACCTTCCGCACGAATACGTCCACGGACCGGTCGCCGGCCATCATCTCGTAGCCCCAGGCCTCGCGGTAGATCCGGTTGCGCGCGAGGGGGCGCCCCGCGGCACGGGCAAGCACCAGCAGCACCTGGAACTCGCGGGGCGTGAGGCCCACGCTCCGATCATCCACGAAGGCCTGCACCTGATCGGGGTCGATGACCAGCCCCGCCGCCTCGATCGGCCCCTCGGCATCGCGCCCGCGCTCCTTGTCGCGGCGGCGCAGGTGGGCCGAGACCCGCGCGACGAGCTCCTTCATCGAGAAGGGCTTGGTCATGTAATCGTCGGCACCGATCTCCAGTCCGTGCACGCGGTCGTGCTCGCTGGTGCGCGCGCTGCACATGATCACGGGCACGTCGGGGTCCTGCGCGCGCACCTCCTCCGTGAACCGCCAGCCGTCCACCTGCGGCAGCATGAGGTCGAGCACCACGAGGTCGGGGCGCTCACGCGTGAACAGCCGCAGCCCGGCCGCGCCATCCGAGGCCGTGAGGGTGCGGTGGCCGGCCCGGCCGAGGTGGTACGCGATGGAGTCGGCGATGGCGGCGTCGTCCTCGACGATGAGGATTGTGTGGGTGGCCACGTAACGACGCTACCAGCGCGCGAGCGCGCCCCGACCCGGCATGTGACACGTCGCCGCCACACGCTCCCGACCCGCGACGTCCCGGGCGGTACGTACGGTGCAGGCGTGCGATCCGCGAGTGCGCACCCGTGACGGCGGCCGGCGACCTGGTGGGCGGGCGCTACCGGCTGGAGCGCCCCATCGGCAGCGGGGGCATGGCCACCGTGTGGCGCGCCATCGACGACGAGACCGGTGTGGCGGTCGCGGTGAAGCTGATGCACCCGCGCGTGCAGGACGATCCCGACCTGCTCGCCCGGTTCCGCCGCGAGGCCGACGTGGTGGCCAGGCTGGACCACCCGTGCATCGTGCGCCTGCTCGACCGCGGGTCGGTGGAGGACGCCCAGCCCTTCATCGTGTTCGAACTGGTCGAGGGCGTGTCGTTGAAGGCGCTGATCCGCCAGCGCGGGCCACTGGCGCCGGCCGAGGCGGCATCCATCGCCAGCCAGGTGGCGCGTGGGCTCGAGCTGGCCCACCGGTCGGGCATCGTGCACCGCGATATCAAGTCGCACAACCTGCTGGTGACCGACTCCGGCGTGGCGAAGCTGACCGACTTCGGGATCGCGCGCCTGCTCGACGGCATGCAGGACGGCCTCA
>CAZPAT010000010.1:10620-19737 GCA_964584485.1 uncultured Bifidobacterium sp. | reverse complement strand
CGCCCAGTGTTGCACCGTCGAGGCCGACCCGGCGCGTGAACCGGGTAGCCGAGAGCGGGTGAGCGGAATCGAACCGCCATCAGAAGCTTGGAAGGCTCCTGCTCTACCGTTGAGCTACACCCGCGTGCGTCGGCAGATTAGACGGACGGGTCCCAGTGGCACAGACGGAAGACCTCTGCGGCCGACTCGTCAGGCCGTGTGGGGAGGGCTCCGACGCACGTATCGGTGGCTGCGAGCGCCGAAGTATCGGAACCCCGACTGGGTACTCTTCGCGGAGCCTGATAGTGACGCCCTTGTGATTTGTTGTGGCAGCGGGAAGGACCGCCAGTGATCGAGGACTTGCCAGCACTGCGATGACGACACCTGACGACGACCCCGGGCGAGTGACTGAGGCCACGGTCTCCAGTGCGGCCTTTGCGGCTGCCTTCGCAACACTTCCCACGGCGGCGGCGATCATCGCACCCGACAAGCGGGTGGTGATCATGAACGATGCGCTCGCCCTGATGTGCGGGTTGCAGCCCGGCGACACTCGGCCCATCCGAGTCGCGCAACTCGCGGGCCTGCTGGAGCTGCGCGACGAGGACGGCTCGCTGTTTCCCGACGGGAGCTCGCCGCTGGTCGTGGCCGCTGCCGGCGGTCGCATCGGAGAATCTCCGATGATCGCCCGCACGGTGGGAACGTCTGAAGCGCGGCCCGTGTTGTGTGCCGTTGTGCCCATCGATGATGGGGCCAGCTGGAGGGGCGCCCTGCTCACGATCCGCGATCGCTCGGGCGCGGGCGCTGACCAGCAGGCTCTCGAGGAAGCCCAGGCGGCGCTCCGGGTGCTGGTAGCCGACCGGGAGCGGGTGCAGGCCGAGGAGCGGCGGAGGATCGCCCGCGACCTCCACGACGACCTGCAGCAGTCGCTGGCGGCGCTGAACATGCGGTTGGGAATGGCAGAGAGCGCCCTCGACCCAGATGCCACTGAAGCCCGCCGGTGGCTGGAGGAGTCGCAGCGGGATGTGATCGACGCCGCCGGCGCCACGCGGCGTATCATCGATGACCTCAGGCCGCAGGGGCTGTATCACCGGCCCCTCCTCGGCGCGCTTCGCGATCTCACTGAGGCATTTCGCACCCGTACGGGTGTGGCCTGCGACTTAACGGCGGAGCCTGAAAGCATGCACGAGCCGCCGGAGGAGATAGCCGACTGCATCTACCGCATCGCGCAGGAGTCGCTCACAAATGTCGCGAAACACGCCGATGCCACGGCGGTGCGCATGCGCCTCGAGTTCACCCCGGCCGGCCCAGCGCGATTCACCGTCATCGATGATGGCCGCGGTCTCGATGTGCCCACCGCCCAGCACCGGGTGGGCACATACGGTCTACTCGGGATGTCGGAGCGGGTACGAGCTCTCAATGGTCACATGCGGGTCACGGGAGCCCCCGGGCGTGGAACCACCGTCGAGGTAGAGATTCCACCGGGTGCTTCCGCCGAAGGCCACGTTTGAGCACGCTTCTGGTAGCGGAGGATGATCCTGCGGTCCGCTCGATGCTCTGCCTTGTGCTCGAGAGCGCCGGCCACGCCGCGTTGCCCGCGCGCAGTGGGCAGGAATGCCTCGATGTACTCACGGCGCGTTCGATCGATCTGGTGGTGCTTGACGTCGAGATGCCCGACCTCGACGGCTGGGATACGCTCGCCGCAATCCGTACGACCAGCACCGTGCCGGTGATTCTTGTTACGGCGCTGTCGGGCGATGATGATCGGGCGAAGAGCATCAAGCGTGGGGCGGATGGCTGGCTGAGCAAGCCATTCCTCAATCGGGAACTCCTGCTCACCGTCGAGGGTCTGCTGAGCGGACCACGAGCTTCGCCCTAGCTGATCAGCCCGTGATGCAGCGCCTGATGGGCCGCTTCGGTGCGGTTGCTCGCACCTATCTTCAGGTTGACGTTTCTCAGGTGGAACTTCACTGTGCGCACTGTGATGAACAGGGCTCGCCCGATCGCCGCGTTCGAACTGCCCCGGGCGGCGAGCGCCAGGACCTCGGCCTCACGCCTGGTGAGTCCCCATTTGGCGGCACCGTTACTGGTGCCTGAGGGCAGCACTGTCGAGCCCTCTGCCACCAGGTGGATGAGCGAGGGCAGGTCAGACCCTCGCGTGTCCTTGGTCACGTAGCCCTGGGCACCATTTGCGACGGCTTGGTTCACGTGGCGCGGCTCCGACTTGCACGAGATCGCGACGATGGCCGTTGAGGGCAGCCGCTCACGGATGGCGACGATGCTGTCAATCCCGTCGGCCGGTTGGCCCCACGGCTCGAGGAGGACAACGTCCACTGGGGTGCGTTCAAGCGCGTGCAGCAACTGGCCTGACGTGGTGGCGCGAATAATCACGTCGAACCCACCCGACCGCACGAGCGTCTCGGCCATCCCGTCCACGAACAGCGGGTGCGCGTCGTAGATCGCCACGCGCAGTTGCTTGTCTCGGGCGCCCCTGTGCCCATCGAGCACTCCGGCTGGCGGCCGACTCGCCAGGCCCTCAACGTCAATCGTCGCCACGGCCTCTGACCCCTTGCGGCACGTACTCACCGCTCTGATGGACTCTCTTCCCGGCCATGAGAGGGTGTGTAGACCGCGGCCTTGTCGTTCGTGTGTGGACTTTGTGTCGGACAGGTCTCGTCAGGTGAGACTTTTCCGATTGATTACAGAACCGGCCGAGTCTTCAGGTGGACGCGCCGGTCCGGGGCGGGCCGGGGTCGGTATGACCCGGCGGACGCGCCATGCGGAACCCGACGCCTCGTACGGTCTGGATGACGCCGGGCTCGGCACCCGCGGCTGCGAGCTTGCTGCGCAGGCGCGAGATGTGGATGTCGACCGAGTGCTCGTCGCCCATCCAATCCGCGCCGCGCGTGCGGTCAAGCAGCTGTCTGCGTGTCAGCACCTGGTCTGGCGCGTTGATCAGTGCCGCGAGCAGGTCGAACTCGGACTTTGTGAGATCCACCGGCTTGCCCTCCTGGGCCACCTGATGGCCTGCGAGGTCGATCGCAAGAGCCCCCCACGTGACGGGTGTCGACTGACGCTTGGCCTCAAGTGCCGCGCCGCGCCGGGCAGCCGACGCCACGCGGGCAAGCAGTTCAACCGGGCTGAAGGGCTTCGTGATGTAGTCGTCGGCGCCGCGCCCGAGGGCCAATGCGACATCGGATTCGTGATGGCGCGCGGAGAGAATGATTACGGCCGGGAGGGGCCCCTGGTTCCGGAGGTCGTCGAGCACTTGCATGCCGTCGACGTCGGGCATCGCGAGGTCGAGCAGGATTACGTCCGGATCGCCGACCCGGGCCGCCGCAAGGCCCGTGCGCCCGCCTGCCTCCTCTGACACGTCGTAGCCGGCGCCCGTGAGAGCGCTGATCAGCACCTTGCGGAAATCGGCGTTGTCGTCGATGACAAGCACTTTTGTCACTGGCGGACTCGAGCCCTTTGCCGGGCGGCGAGTGCTGTCATCGGATGCTCCCCCTGTAGCCGGGCGGCGCACAACCCGTAGTTGGGACGGTAGTCGAACAAGCCAAGGTCACCGTCGTGGCATGAACGCCTGGACGGAGCGCGGCCTACTGCTCGGCCTGCGTTATCACTGATGCCGCCCCGCCGCTCCTACGCGCGCAGCGCCAGACCCTCCTCGTGCAGGCGCCGCGCGCGCTGCATGTTGTCGGCATCGGGGCCCTCGCCCTCGCCCGGCACCTCCAGGATCACCGGCAGTGCCTGCAGGGCGGGGTGCCCCAGGATGCGCCGGAAGCCGTCCTCGCCGATCAGCCCGTCGCCCAGGTTCTCGTGGCGATCGCGGTTGCTTCCGAATTCGGTCTTGCTGTCATTCAGGTGCAGGCACTTGAGCCGGTCGAGGCCCACGATCCGATCGAAGTCGGCCAGCACCCGGTCGATGCCGCCCTCCTCGTGGATGGGGAAGCCCGAGGCGAACATGTGCTGGGTGTCCAGGCAGAACCCCACGCGGTCCGGGTGCCCGGCGGCGTCGGCCACCGCGCGGAGCTGCTCGAACGTGCGGCCGATGGTGTCACCGGCCCCCGCCGTGTTCTCCAGGTAGATCGCGCACGTGCCCGGCACGGCATCGAGGACCTCGGCAATTCCTGCGCCGATGCGCGCGATGGCCTCGTCGGTGGTGCTGCCCTTGCTCGACCCCACGTGAAGGACGATGCCCTCGAGCCCGAGCGCCTCGCCAATCTCCAGGTGCTGCTGCAGGCTCTCGATGGAGGACCGGTAGATGTTTCGCGTCTTGCCCTTGGCGGGCGGACCGGTGGGCACCTCCTTGTCGGGTGCCCCCAGGTTCATCAGGTAGAGCCCGTGGCTCACCAGCGGCCCCATGTCGGCCTCTGCGGCCTTCTCGCGGAACGCCGCGATCTCCTCGGGCTTGTGGTTGATCGGCTTCCAGGTGCGCGGGTTGTGCGTGAACACCTGCAGGCTCTCGCACCCGATGGCCTGACCGCGGTCGATGGCGTTGCTGATGCCGCCGCTGCTGGATACATGCGCTCCGAATCTCATGACGACCATCCTATGCGCACGCACCGGGGAGGCCGGTGGCTGCGGCTATCCTGCCGCGCGTGCCTGATTCCGCCACCGCCCCTGACCGCCCGCTCCGCGTGCGCTTCGCGCCGAGCCCGACCGGATCGCTCCACGTGGGCGGCGCGCGCACCGCGCTGTTCAACTGGCTCGCGGCCCGCCATGACGGCGGGCAGTTCATCCTGCGCCTGGAGGACACCGACCGCGAGCGCTCCACGCCCGAGAGCGAGGCCGAGATCCTCCGTGTGCTCACATGGATGGGCCTCGACTGGGACGAGGGCCCGTTCCGCCAGAGCGAGCGCGACGACGTCTACCGCGAGTGCATCGACCGGCTGAAGGAGGCGGGCGCGGTGTACGCCGCGTGGGAGACCACCGAGGAGCTCGACGCCATGCGCGCCGAGGCCCGCGCCAACAAGCGGGCGCCGGTGGTGCGCGGACGGCGTGACCACGCGCCCGAGGAGATCGCCGCCTTCGAGGCCGAGGGCCGGACACCCGTATGGCGCTTCGCCGTGCCGCTGCCGGGCGAGACCGTGATCGACGACATGGTCCGTGGTGAGGTCACCTTCGACCACGCGCAGATCGAGGACTTCGTGGTGGCGCGCAGCGACGGGTCGCCTACGTACAACCTGGCCGCCGCCGTGGACGACATGCTCATGGGCATCACCCGCGTGATCCGTGGCGAGGACCACATCAGCAACACGCCCAAGCAGATGCTGGTGATCCGGGCGCTGGGCGGCGAGCCGCCGCAGTACGCGCACGTGCCGCTCATCCTGGGCACCGATCGCAAGCGCCTGAGCAAGCGCCACGGGGCGGCATCGGTGGAGGAACTGGAGGCCGACGGCTTCCTGCCGCAGCCGGTGCGGAACGCACTGGTGCTGCTGGGGTGGAGCTACGACGACAAGACCACCACCTTCACGCTGGACGAGCTGGTGGAGAAGTTCGACGTGTCGCGCATCAGCAAGAGCCCCGCGGTGTTCGACCTGAAGAAGCTCGAGGTCATGAGCGGCCGCTACCTGCGGGCCATGGACCCCAGCGAGTTCGCCGACCTGCTCGTGGGCTACCTGCAGGGCACCGGGTACTTCGACGGCAAGGCCGCCGACGCGCCCGACCTGGCCCGCCGCACGGCGCCCCTTGTGCAGCGCAAGATGAGCCGCCTGTCGGAGTACGACCGCCTTGCCGGCTGGCTGTACCGCCCGGTGGAGTTCGAGCCCGAGGCGCTCGCCGCGCTGCAGGAGGATGTGAAGACCAGCATCCAGTGCATCGGCGGCGGCCTCGGCCGCATCGAGGTGCTCGACGACTTCACGGTGGACGCCATCAAGGACGCCCTGTCCGATCAGCTGCACATCCAGGGGCTGACCGCGCGGGAGTTCCTGGAGCCCCAGCGCATCGCGGTCACCGGGCAGTCGATCTCCACGGGTATCTATGAGAGCCTGGCGCTGCTCGGCCGCGAGGAATCGGTGGCGCGCTACCGCGCCGCGCTCGCGTTGCTCGCCCAGTCGTGGGAGGGCGGCGACTGATGGTGCGCCGCCTGCTTGCCGGGGGGCTCACGCGCGCCATCGTCATCCTCGGCGTGGCGTTCTTCGCGGTGTACGCCATCGTGGCACTCATCCTCGCGCGCACCGGGCTGGCCAACGCCGAGGGCGTGGCCGCGGGGGTCATGGCCTACCTTTTCATCATGGTCGTCTTGCTGCTGTGGTTGGCCGAGCGCCGTCGCCGCACGCGCCCGGGCCCGGTTGCCGAGGAGTTCCTCATGAACAACCCGGGCGTGCGCGAGATGATCGGCGCTCCGGTCACCGTCACCATCCCGCAGCCCCCGCCGGCCGGGAAGGGGCCGGGTCAGGTCACCGTCGACGCCTTCATCAGCGGTCCGGATGGCTCGGGCGAGGCCATGGTGGTGCTGGCCCGCCTGGACCGCGGCTACCAGGTATTGGGGGCCGATCTGGACATAGCCGGGGTGCGGAGGTCGGTCACCGCCTAGGGCCCCGGGTACGCTTCCCTCACGCAGCCGACCGGGGAGCATGCCGTGATCACGAGGTCCGTCCTGGCCATCGCCGCCGCCGCAGGCGTCGCCGTGCCCGCTCTGGCCCTCGGCCAGGCACCCAGCGGCCCCGTCGTGGTCCCCGCGCAGGGCACCACCACCGGTGCCGTGTGGTCGACCATCGACCTCGGTACCTGCTCGGTGGCCACGGGCACGGCCGTGGTTAACGGCAACTGGGTCGGCTGCGCCTGGGCGGGCGCGGGCGCCCCTGACGTCGCGGTGAGCGCGTTCGGGAGCGTGTGGCTCGCCGGCTCATCCATCGGGGCCCCCGGCGCGGCCATCACCGCACTCCAGCCGGTCGACCCTGCGACATCCCTGCCGGGGTCCATCGTGAACGTCACGGGTATCACCGCCCCGGCTGCGGCCGTCGCCGCCGGTGGCGTGCTGTGGCTCGCCGGATCCTCCGCCAGTTCCACGAATGGCCAGCACGCGGCCATGGCCGTTGCGGTCACGCCCACGGGGGTGGTGCGCCACCGCTTCCGCGGACCGGTGTCCTCGTACACCGCCAGCGGGCAGTCGATCGCCTACGGCGCGGGCGCCGTGTGGCTGGGGGATGACGCCGGTCGCATCTACGCCCTGTCACCCACCCGTGGTTCGCTGATCCGGCAGATCCGCACGCCGAACACCTCCGGGCTCGCGGTCTCGGCGTCCACGCGCACGCTGTGGGCCACGGGTACCCGGGGCCGCTCGGTGCGCGTGTTCTCCACCACCAACGGTGCCCAGCGGAAGGTGTTCGGCGTCGCGGGTTCGCCGAACGCCGTGGTGAGCGCAGCCGGAAGCGTCTGGGTGTTCACCCAGCGGTACCTGTACCGGTACGACCCGCGCAGGCTGCGCCAGACGGGCCGCTACGCGATGCCGTCATCACAAAGTGGCTGGCTCGGCGCGGTGTCCGGCCCCGGTGGTCTGTGGGCATCCAACTGGGTGGCGCAGGTCGTGCGCTTCAACACCTCCACGCGCACGTTCGACGTCAACGCGACATGGAGCAACCAGAACTTCAGCGGCCCCCTGGCGAGCGCCGGGGGTTCGGTGTGGGTTCCGGACCGCAACAACTCGCCGTTCCCTGTGGGGCACGCGGTCACGCGCATCACGCCGACCGGCTCCTGAGCGCCTGGGTCCCGGCCGTGCGCGCGGGGCTGGGCGCGCGCGATGCCGCTGGTAGCCTCGCTTCGCACGGGACGTGGCGCAGCTTGGTAGCGCACCTGCTTTGGGAGCAGGGGGTCGCGGGTTCAAATCCCGCCGTCCCGATACCGCGGTGGGGCCCGGCTCAGCCCGTCGCGACGATCATCGCGACGCCGGCCACCGCCAGCGCGGCACCCGCCGCCTGCCAGCGCCCCAGTCGCTCGCCCAGCAGCACGTACGCCAGGCCCGCGGTGGTCAGGGGATAGAGGCAGGCGATCACCGCCACCAGGCTCACCATCCCGCGCGTGGACGCCAGGGCGAATGCCAGCGTGGCCAGGGCGTCGAGTATCCCGATGGGCAGTGCGCGCATCAGTGTTCGCCGCTCGCCGCGGGCAATGCGCTGGCCGAGGGCGAGGATCAGCGCTGTCAGGAATACCGCGGCCATGGCGCGTGAGGTGGTGGTGGCCCATAGCGCGCCCCCATCGGCGGCCAGGTCGAGCAGCGCGAAGTACACGCCATAGGACAGCGCGGCCAGCAGGGCCAGGCCGAGGCCGCTGCGCGCGGCGCGTCCGGGAGCGCGCGCGAGGGTGGCGCCACCCGCGAGCGCGGCGGCCATGCCGGCGATGGCCAGCGGCGCTGGGCGGTCGCCGCCTGCGACGCCGAACCCGATCACCGTGATGGCGGCCCCCGATGCGGCCACGGGCGCCACCAGGCCCATCGCCCCCACCGACAGCGCGGCATAGGTCAGGACGTTCCCCAGGGCACCCGCGATGCCCGCGCACAGTGCGAGGGCCAGATCGGTTCCCCCGCGGATGGGCGGGTGCACAACGGCCAGCACCACGACGATCATCGCGAGCCCGCTCCACTCGAGTGCCATCGCAACGTGCAGCGGCGGGAGCCTCCGGCTGGCGCGCCCGGCCAGCATGCCCGTCGTCCCCCACCCAACGCTGGCGAGCAGGGCCAGAAGCAGGCCGCCCAAGGGGCTAGACGCTACCGGCGCGGGCCATGCGCCGGTGATCCGGATGGTGCGCGTGGAGGGGCACCTGCGGCTCCGTCCGGGTCGGGAAGGGGAGCTAGACCGGCAGGCGGGGCCGATCGGGCGACTCGGCCTCGTCCGGGCTGCGGTCCCATCCATGCCAGCGGTCCACGCGGATGCGCACCGAGATACGCGGGTGCGCGGTGCGCGGGTACGGCCGTCCGGTGTAGAGGTTGCTCAGGCCGTCGATATCCGCGCGGTCGACATCCTCGTAGATCTCCTCGACCACGCCCATCAGGCTCACCTGGCGGTAGAAGGAGTCGGGGTCGATGCAGGTGAACGCCACGCGGCCGTCGCGGGCCAGCCACTTCAGGCGCGGACGGACGTCGTCCATGTTCACCAGCACGCGGTCATCGCCCAGCCAGCGGTACCAGATGGCCGTGGTGTG
>CAZPAT010000010.1:0-10520 GCA_964584485.1 uncultured Bifidobacterium sp. | reverse complement strand
TGTTCACCAGCACGCGGTCATCGCCCAGCCAGCGGTACCAGATGGCCGTGGTGTGCGGTGAGCCGTCGGGACGCAGCACGGCCATCACGCAGAGGTTGGGGCGGTCGAGGAAGTCGGCGATGGCTTGGGGAACGGGGGATGCGGGCATGCGGGGTTCCTACCACAGCCTGCACCGGGCACCATGTGGGCGTGGACTCCCACGCCATCGGACTTCTCGAGTTGCCGGCCATCCGTGACCGGCTCGCCGGCATGTGCTCCTTCGACGGGGGGGCGGACCTCGCGCGCGATCTCGCACCCTCGCCCGACGCCCGTGAGGTGGCGCGCCTGCGTGATGTGACGGCAGAGGCCGTCCTGCTGTGGGAGCGGGGTCTCTCGGGCCCCGGCGGGGCACACGACATCCGCGCGGATGTCACCGATGCGCGCCGGGGCGCGCCGCTGGAGGTCGCGGCGTTCGAGCGCATCCGGGCGACGGCCGAGGTGGCGGGCGAGATGCACGCGACGCTGGCGGAGCACGCGGATGATGCGCCTCTCATCGCCGAGGTGTGCGAGTGGATCGATGCCGGTGCGCTCGGCCGCGTGGCCGACCGCCTGGGTGGCGCGCTCGACGGGCGCGGAGGCATCCGTGACGATGCCTCGCCCGGACTGGCGCGGGCCCGGCGGGACGTCATCGAGCTGCGGCGCCAGGCGCAGGAGGCCTTGCGGGAGGTCGCGGCAGCGGTGAAGCCCCACCTGCAGGAGGGCTTCATTACCGAGCGCGCGGGGCGCCCCGTGCTGGCGGTGAAGGCCTCATCGCGTTCGGCGGTGCCGGGCATCGTGCACGACACCTCCGATTCCGGCGGCACGCTCTTCGTGGAGCCGCTGCCCGTGGTGGAGGCCAGCAACCGCGTGCGCGAGGCGCTGGCCAGGGAACGCGAGGAACTGGCGGCGGTGCTGGCAGCCCTCCGCGCACTGGTGGAGGACCACGCCGGAACGCTGGACGCGGCCGTCGAGGCCCTTGCCGAGATCGACCTGCGCCTTGCGCGCGCGTCGCTGTCGCGGGCATGGCGCGGTGCGCCGGTGGAGCCCGGCGATCCGCTGCTGGAGCGCGCGCGCCACCCGCTTCTCGATCCTGCCACGGCCGTGCCCATCGACCTCGACCTGAGCTCGGTACGCGCGCTGGTGGTGAGCGGCCCGAACACCGGGGGCAAGACGGTCTCGCTGAAGACCCTCGGCCTGTTCGCGCTGCTGCATCAGTGCGGCCTGCAGCCCCCGGCCGACCGCGTCCGCCTGCCCGTGTTCGACGACGTGCTGGCCGACATCGGTGATGAGCAGTCGATCGCGGAGAGCCTCTCCACGTTCTCGGCCCATGTGCGGACCTTGGTGGACGTGCTGGAGCGCGCCGGGGGCTCCTCGCTGGTGCTGCTCGACGAGGTCGGGGCCGGCACCGACCCGGCGGAGGGCGCCGCCATCGCGCAGGCCGTGCTGGGTGAGTTGCTGGATCGCGGTGCGCTGGTGCTCGCCACCACGCACTCCCCCGAGGTGAAGTCGTGGGCGGTCCAGGCCCCGGGGGCGGCCAACGCAGCGGTGGGCCTGGACCCGGATACCCTTGCGCCCACCTACCGACTGGTGGTGGGCGACCCGGGCGGCTCCCACGCCATCGGCATCGCCGAGCGCCTGGGCATGCCGCCTGAGGTGCTGGCCCGCGCGCGCGATGCCATGGGGGCCGAGCGCGCCGCGCTCACGGGGTTGGCCGAGCAGGCCGAGCGCGCGCGGGCGGAGGCCGAGCGCGACCGTGCCGAGGCCGCGGCCGCCCGCGCGGTGGCCGAGCGCGAGCGCCGCGATGCCGAGCGCCAGCGCGAGAAGCTGCGTGCGCGGGCCGATGAGGAGCGCGCGCGCATGCGTGCGGAGGCCGAGGAGGAGCTCGCCGCGCTGCGGGCAGATCTCGCTGCCCTGCGCAAGGAGATCGCCGCGGGCCGCAGGCTGGAGGATCGTGATCGGCGCTCGGCGGATCGCCAAAAGGACCGTGACCGTCGTCTGGGCGCCGCTGATGACGCCGCCCATCGGGCCGCCGAGCGCCTCACCGGGCTCGCCGCGCCGGCCGCACCCGAGCGCGCGCCCGAGGTGGGCGAGCACGCCGTGGATCTCGCGCTGGGGGTGCGTGGGGTGGTCATCGCGATCGAGGGCGATGAGGCGGAACTGCAGGGTCCATCGGCGCGCGTGCGGGTGCCGCTGTCGCGTCTGGCGCCCGATCGCGCACCGGCGGCAACGGCTGCGCCGCGCCCGGTTGCCGAGGTGCGCCCGGTGCTCGAGGCCATCGCGCCGGAGGTGGATGTACGGGGCCAGCGGGCCGAGGCCGCACGGCGCGCGGTGCGGGATCACATCGATCGCGCGGCCCAGGCGGGCGTGGGGTCGGTGCGCGTGATCCACGGGCGCGGCACCGGCGCACTGCGCGCGGCGATCGGAGAGGAACTCGCCGCGCACCCGCTGGTGCGGTCCGCCGAGGTCGCGCCGGCGGATCAGGGGGGCGACGGGGCGACCATCGCCACCCTGTGATGGCGCACCGGGCCTAGCGCGCGAACGCGGCGCAGACCGGCCACTGGCCGGGGCCCCACTTCACGAACAGCAACGCCGCGCGGTAGTCCTGCTCCGCCTCGGATGCCGCTGCGGGGTCGCCCGAGCCGCCCATGGCCTCCCAGGTGGACTGCATGAACTGGTACTTGCCGCGGAACCGGCCGCCCCCGCCGATGGAGCGCGGGTTGCCGCGCGACTCGCACCACGCAATGCGCTCCAGCACCGCGCGTGAGGGTCCACCCGGCACCGCGGGCCAGCGCCCGCCACGGGGCGTGCCTGCAGTGGTGCCACCGGGCGCGGTGGCGCGGGCCCGCTGCCGGGCGCGCGCGGCCTCGCGGGCCTCGAGGCGCGTGAGCTGGGCACGCGCCGCGCGCAGGGCCCGTGCGCGCCCGTCGCGGAGCGCGACGGCGCGCGCCCTTCGCTCCGCCGCCTCACCCCGGGCATCGGCGGCCGCGCGGGCCTCCTGTGCCCGTCGTGCCTGCAGCCCGCCCACAGCGCGCCGGTCGGCCTGCAGGCGCGCCACCAGGCGGGCGTCCTCCCGTGCCGCGCGCTCCGCGTCCGCGCGCTCACCGGCCAGCGCGGCCAGGCCGCTCCCCGACACCAGCACGGCCACCAGCGGGTCGTCGGACCCCCGGCGGTAGAGGTCGCGCAGCCGCGTGGCCAGCACCACCTGGCCGGCGCGCTGCGCCCGGGTGCGGGCCTGCAGCCGCTGCGTGGCCGACTGCAGGCGTTGGTCGGCGGCACGGGCGCGCGCGGCGGCGCGTGCTTCGGCGGACCGGGCCGCAGGGATCGCACGGCCTGCCTCAATCACCCGCTGCTCCAGCGCGCGGATGCGCGAACGCACGTCATCCGTGCCCGGGGCGGCAGCAGCCGGGGAGAGGGTCGCCAGCGCGCCGAGCGCGACGACTGCGATGGTGTACAGGGCGCGGATCAGAAGAGATGGACTTGGGCCGGCGACCCGGGTGGGTCACCGGCCCGTCCATGTTCGGCCCCGGGGGGGCTCAGCCCTGCGGGAGCTCCTCGATCTTTCGGAGCACGCCCACGGCAGGCGCCATGGTGCGGAAGGCATCGTCCTTCTGCAGCACGCCGACCGTGTAGACCGGCGTGTCCGGCTCCATGCGCGACAGCGTGGATGCGGCGTCGCGCGAGCGCGGAACGGCCTTGAAGCACGAGACGAGAACGGCGTCGATGCCACCCTCCTGCACGCGCTTGAGCGGGCCGGGCCAGAGGGGGTCGATGATCTCGACATCCCAGCCGGCCTCGGTGAGCTTCTGGACGGCGATCTCCGTACCGGGGAAGCGGACCTCCCCCTTCTTGTTGAGGACCTCGTCCGTGGGAACTGTGACAAAGAGAAGTTTCGGCATGGCGCGCAGGCTAGACATCGGCCGCATGGCTTCGCCCGCCGAACCCGGGGGTCTTTGTCCCTGCGGGCGGGGGACGAACGTTGGAGTTCGTTACCCATGCAACGCGCCCCCGGCGTGTGTAGATTCCTCCCCAACGCGTCCCTGACGCCGAAACGTTTCGACACGCCCGCAAACCCAGGGAGTTTCCTTCGATGGCCGTGAACGCCTCCGATATCCCCGACATGCCGACGCTCCAGGCGATCGGCAGTCGCCGTAGTTACCGGTACTACGACCCCAGCAGGACGGTCGAGGACTGGAAGATCGACACCATGCTCAACGCTGCACGATTCTCTTCGTGCCAGGGCAACATCAACTGCACCGAGGCCATCGTCGTCACCAAGGACTCCGACCTCTGGGACGAGATCGAGGAGTGCGTCTCCGGTTTCAACGTGCAGATCATCAACCAGTCGTCGCACCTGATCTTCTGGCTGACGAACCTGAACGCGTGGTACGGCCGCGCCAACGACGGCCTTTCGACCCTCGCGCTGTCCGGGGCCCTCACCAAGTACCACGGCTGGAACTACGAGTTCACCATGACGCAGACCGTCCCGCGTCTGATGAGCTTCCCCACCGAGCGCACCGAGAACCTCCTGCGCTTCGAGACCGGTCAGCACGTGGCGGCCGCGATGATCGCCGGGCAGTCGCTGGGCGTCGGGTCGATCCTGATCGCCTTCGGCCGCAAGCCGGGCGGCATCGAGAAGGCCTTCAACCTGCCGCCGCACTACCGCTTCACGTGGGGCCACGCGGTGGGCTACCCGCTCGAGGACATGGCTGCCGGTGGCCAGCGCGTGCGCCTGAAGTTCGACAAGCTGTTCTCGAACCAGGAGCACGGCAACGGGCGCCAGATGGACGCGGGCGTTGAGGACGCGCTCAAGGCGAAGGGCCTCATCCAGGAGCAGGCACCGCTTCCGGGCCGCTTCGAGGAGATCGACAAGCTCGCCGCCGACTTCGGTCGCGACCCGGGCGTCGTCTCGTGGCCCGAGAAGGACATCAAGCGCCTGATGAACGACGATGACTGGGACTTCGGCCCGCGCATCAAGGAGCGCGCCGAGGCGGTCATCGCCGAGGGCGGCCTCCCGGAGTACCCGGAGGAGATGCTCGACACGTTCCGCAAGCTGATGGCGGAGCACGGCATCGACACCTCCAAGCTGCTGCCGGAGTGATCCCGGCGACATCCTGATGGTCCTCGCGGGGCCCCGTCACCTCCGGGTGGCGGGGCCCCGCGTCGTTCCGGGCGCGTTAGTGTGGGAGCCATTCACCCACCCGCTCACCCGGAGACCCCGCACGTGTCGCACGAACTCAGCAGCCGTCACCGCAACACCCTCGAGAAGCTCCTCGACCACCAGGGCCATGCCAACGTCGAGTGGCGCGAGGTCATCTCGCTGCTGGAGCAGGTGGCGGATGTCGAGGAGGAGCACAACGGCAAGTTCAAGGTGAAGCTGGGCTCTGAAGTTCTGTTCCTGCACCGCCCGAAGCACAAGGACGTGGACCAGCAGATACTGGTGGACGTGCGTCACCTGCTGGAGCAGGGCGGGGTGGGACTGGCCTAGCCACCCCTGCGGGCTACGCTGCGCCGCAGGGCGCCCGTAGCTCAGCTGGATAGAGCACCCGACTTCTAATCGGACGGTCGCAGGTTCGAATCCTGCCGGGCGCGTGCACCGGGGGCGCCCCAAGGGGCGCCCCCGGTCGTCGCGCATGTGCGGTGGCGTGGACTCAGCGCCGCTGCGCGGACAGGCGCACCACGAACCACTTGTCCACGTTGTCGCACTTCACCTCGCGCGGGCGCTCGTTGGCGTACGAGTACACGGGCCGGTTGTTCCACGTGAGCTGCCGGCGTCCGTTGTCGGGCCTGCGCACGGTGCCGAACACGCCCCGGTAGCCGCGGATCCTCCGCGGCACGCTCACCCCGTTGGGCACGTACACGACGGGCCATGCGCGTGCGCATGATCCGGTGCACCGGATTCGCGCGCGGGTCTCCTTGTTCCAGTAGTAGAGAGCCTGGCCCTGGCGGTCGGCCAGCACCTTCCCGAACTGCGACGAGGTGAAGTTGCTGATCGGCACCCGCTTGGGCACCTTCGCGGCGGGCGTGCGTGCGGTGGCCGGGGCCACCACCACCGCGGCGGCGGCCAGCGCGCCGACTGCGAGGCGTACCGGGCGTCTCATTCGTCCTCCTTGGCCGTATGACGGTGGGAGGTGCCCGGCACGCTACGCGCACCGCGGCAGTGCATTGATGGGGGAGGTGCCCGCCGAACCCCGCGCACCGGGGGTACGCTGGCCGCATGGCGACGGGTGCTGATGGCTGACGACGTGCAGGTGCGCCGGGAGGGCGTGCTGGCCGCGCTCGCGGCGCATCCCGGCGAGCGGGTATCGGGTGGCGCGCTCGCCCGGGAGCTCGGGTGCTCGCGGGCCGCGGTGCACCGGCATGTGGAGGCGCTCCGGGCCGCGGGCATCCCCATTGCCGCCACCCGGGCCGGGTACGTGCTGGACCCCGCGGCCGACCCCGTGGTGCCCTCCGCCGTGATGCCGTTGCTGGTGCCCCCGCTGGCCGGGCCGGTCACGTGGACGCCGGAGATCGGTTCCACCAACGACGAGGCCTCGCGTCTCGCGCGCGCCGGTGCCCCGGAGGGCACGGTGATCGGCTCGGACCACCAGACCGCGGGGCGCGGGCGCCGCGGGCGCTCGTGGGTGGATGCGCCCGGCGAGGCGCTGATGTACAGCGTCATCCTCCGCCCGAGGGTGAGCCCCGTGCACGCGGGGATGCTGCCCATCGTCATTGCGATCGGGCTGGCCGACGCCCTGGAGGCCTGCGGGGTGCGCGACGTGGAGGTGGCATGGCCCAATGACGTGCTGGCCGGTGGCATGAAGGTGGCCGGGATCCTGTGCGAGATGTCCGCCGATCAGGAGCGCGTGGCATGGGCGGTGGCCGGCATGGGGGTGAACGTGGGCCCCGTGCCCGAGGTGGAGGGCGCGCGGTGGACGCCGGGGTCGCTCGCCTCGCTGGGGGTGCGGCCACGCCGTGGCGATCTGCTGGTGGCCGCGCTCGCGGCAATCGGGCGTCGCTACGAGGCCTGGACCGACCACGGGGCCGGGGGCATGGTGGCGGCCTTCGGGCGTCGCGACCACCTGGCGGGCCGCCCCGTGGACATCGGCACGCCATCGGGGCCGGTGCACGGCATCGGATGCGGCATCGATGAGTTCGGGCGGCTGGTGGTGGATGCGGACGGCGCCCAGGTGGCACTGGCCTCGGGTGAGGTGACGGGGGTCGACCGGCGCTGAGGCAGGGTCGGGCGGCATCCGCGCTTTGCCGACCCTTGTCCCGTTGGTTGCTGATGCCGACGTGCGCTGCCGTAGCCTGACAGCCCGTCGCCGTTACGCGCTGCCCGACCGGGAGTTCCCCGCTGTTCTTCATCCGATACGCACTCGCCGAGATCCGCCGCCGACCCGGCCGGACGGTGCTGACTGCCCTCGGATTGGCGGTGGGCGTTGCGCTCGTCGTGGTGGTGAACGCGGTCTCGAGCGGGATTGATCGGGCGCAGCAGGAGGTGCTGCAGCCCCTCACCGGCGTGGGGACCGACATGACGGTGGCGCGTCCGCTCAACACCTCCGGCGAGGGCGCGGACCCGTTCACGGGACTGTCCGCAGAGGAGCGCGAGCGGCTGCGGGAGGAGGCCCGCCGCGGGCTGGGGCTCGACCTCCGCTCGTTCGCGCCCGGCCAGCGGATCGACACGGAGGGCTTCGTCGCCGCCAGCCAGTTGAGCTTCCCGCAGTCGCGGGTGGCGTCGATCGCACGCGATCCGGGCGTGGAGACAACGGCAGGCTCGCTCACTCTCGACGCCGTGCGCGTTGAGGGAACGGTTCCGCAATCCGGGCTCGCCGGCGCACGCGGCCCCGGTGGCGCCATCCAGTTCGACCGCCGCAGCGTCACCGGGGTTGATGTCAGCAAGCCTGACCTCGGCGAGGTGACCGCGGACCAGGTCACCTCGGGTCGCTTCTTTGACGCAGCGAGGCCCCAGGCCCGGGAGGCTGTCCTCTCCACCGCGTACGCCAACGCCAACAACCTCCGCGTGGGGGCGACCGTGACCCTCGGGGGCACGGACTTCTCGGTCATCGGCATCTCCGCTGCGCCGCTCGGTGGGACCCCGTCCGACGCGTATGTGCCGCTGCAGGCACTGCAGCAGGTGGCGGACTACCCGGACAAGGTGACCAAGGTGCTGGTGCGGGTGACGTCCGTGGACGAGGTCGACCCCGTCGCGGCGCGCATTGAAGAGGGGTTCCCGGGGTCGGAGGTCACCACCGCGTCGGATCTCGCGGCCACCGTGGGCGGCTCGCTCGATGACGCCCAGGCCATCTCGAAGACCCTCGGCACCATCCTCATCATCGTCGGTCTGGTCGCCGCCGTGCTGATCGCCACCCTCCTCACCCTGTCCTCCGTCAGCAAGCGGACGCGCGAGCTCGGGACCCTCAAGTCCGTCGGGTGGTCACCGGGTCAGTTGGTGCGGCAGGTATCCGGGGAGGCCACGGTGCAGGGCGTGATCGGCGGCATCGTCGGCGCGCTGGCGGGCGCGGCCATCGCCTTCGCCTTGAACGCCGCCGACTGGACGCTTGAGGCCACCGTGCAGTCGCAGGCCGCTGCCGCGCCGGGGCGTGGCGGTGGGCCATTCGGGTTCGGTGCGCCCACGGAGGTGTCCGAGGCGATCGCCATCTCCACGGACCCCAGCATCGCGGTCGCGGTTCTGGCGGTGGTTCTCGCCGTCGCCGGCGGCCTGGTCGCCGGGGTCATCGGTGGCGTGCGCGCGGCCCGCCTCCGACCGGCCTCGGCGCTTCGGAGCTCGGACTGATGGTGCCTGGTGGACAGGGCCCCGTGGTGATCGACGTTACCGCGGTGACGAAGTCGTATGGAAGCGGCCGGGGACGTGTGGATGCGTTGCGCGGCGTGGATCTCACGGTCCACGAGGGTGAGATCGTGGCCATCGTGGGCCAGAGCGGATCGGGCAAGACCACCCTCCTGCAGATGCTCGGCGCCGTGGACGTCCCCACCTCCGGCACCGTCGAGGTCGCCGGGCACGACCTGGCGTCGATGCGGGAACGTGACCTCACCGGGTTCCGCCGGTCCGTGGTGGGATTCGTGTTCCAGCAGTTCAACCTGATCCCCACCCTTACCGCGTACCAGAACGTCGAGGCGGCAGCGGTGAACCTGCCGGGCGGCGGGGCGCGTGAGGACCGGATCGGTGGCCTGCTCACGCAGGTCGGCCTGGGCGACCGCATGGACCATCGCCCGGCAGAACTCTCCGGCGGGGAGCAGCAGCGGGTGGCCATCGCACGGGCGCTCGTGAACGACCCCCGCATCATCCTCGCCGACGAGCCAACGGGGAACCTGGACACCGAGACCGGGCAGGAGGTGCTGGACCTGCTCACCGGGGTGGCGGCATCGGGCCAGCGGACGCTCGTGCTCATCACCCACGACGACCGGGTCGCCGCGGCGGCCGAGAGGGTTGTCACCATCCGCGACGGGCTCATCGTGGACGGCGCGGACGCGGGCGGCGCTCCGGGTGGCACGCGCGGCTGATTAGGATCGGCCTGTGCGCGCGGCCGTCTACCACGGAGGGGGGAGCCTCTCCATCGAGGATGTCACCTCCCCGGAGGCCGGCCCGGGCGAGATCGTGATCCGCACGCGGGCCTGCGGCATCTGCGGCACCGACCTGATGCAGTGGTACCAGGACACCAAGGCGCCCGTGGTGCTGGGGCACGAGCCGGTGGGCGACGTGGTGCAGGCAGGGGAGGGGGCTCCCTTCGCCGTGGGCGACCGGGTGTTCGTGCATCACCACGTGCCGTGCCTGGAATGCGACCTGTGCCGCCGGGGGCGCGACACGCTGTGCGAGACGTTCCGGCGCACGCGCATCGACCCCGGCGGGCTCGCGCAGTTCATCCGCGTGCCGGCGGAGAACACCGCGCTGGACGTGCACCTGCTGCCCGAGGGCATGAGCGATGAGACCGGGACCCTCATCGAGCCCCTCGCCTGCATCATCCGCGGGCAGCGCCTGGCGGGAGTGGGGGAGGGCGCGCGGGTGATCGTCGTGGGCGCGGGCTCCATGGGCCTGCTGGAGGCCGAGGTCGCCCGGGTGCTCGGGGCAACGCATGTGGTTGTGGTGGAGCCCAACGCGGCGCGGCGCCCGGCTGCCGCGGCGCTGGGTGCCGAGGTGATCCCGTCATGTGATCCGGACGCCGTGCGCGGGCTGCTGGGCGGCCATCTGGCCGATCAGGTGATCGTGTGCACCCACGCGCACGCGGCGATGAATGACGCCCTGTACCTGGCGGGCCCGGCGGGGGTGGTGCAGTACTTCGCGCCCACGCCCCCCGGGGAGATGGTGCCGATCGACCTGGGTGCGGTGTTCTGGCGCGAGGTGGAGCTGCAATCGACCTACTCGGCGGGCCCCGCCGACATCCGGGATGCCCTCGCGATGCTGGCGGACGGGCGCGTGCAGGCCGCGGGCATCGTCACCCACCACGTGCCGTTCGAGCAGGTGGAGGAGGGGTTCCGCCTGGCGCGCACGGGGGAGGCCCTGAAGG
>CAZPAT010000009.1:17513-19976 GCA_964584485.1 uncultured Bifidobacterium sp. | reverse complement strand
ATCGTCCAGCCCGCGCCCGCGTAGAGCGCGTAGCTCGACATCTGCGCTTGGGTCACCTGCGTGCCATATGACGATGACGTGACCGCAGGCGCGTACGCCTGGCTCCAGTACGAGTTCGTGATCGTCGGGGTGGAACTCGATCGGTAGGTCTCGCCGAAGAGGCCTCCGCCACCGCCCGCGGGGTTCGCGGTGACCGCTCCCGTTGCGTAGCTATCCGCGATGGTGACGACAGCAGCGTTCGCGCGATCCATGCCCCCGACGAGGCCCCCGACCTGGACGGCTGAGGCGTCGCCGGTCAGGTCTCCGTACACGTCACCGGTAGCGAAGGAGTCGCGAATCTCGTACTTCGCGTCGGGAATGGTCCCGACGAGGCCTCCCGACCCGCGACTGCCGCCGTTCACGTCCCCCGTTGCGAAGGACCGGGCAATCGTCCCCCCGGCGGTGGCCCTATCTGCCGCAGCGAGCCCCACAAGCCCCCCCACGGCCCAACCGGGCTGGTCATAACCGGCCGTGCGACTCCCGGTATACGACACATCGCCCGTTGCGTATGACTCGGTGATCGTCGGCGTATCCCATGTGCCGCCGACCAGGCCACCGGTGAAGTACCCCGTGCTCGTCACCGTCCCTGTGGCCCAGGATGACGAAATGGACGTCGGTCGCGTGCCGTTCATGTAACCGACGAGGCCACCTGCATCCCAGGCGTTGCCGCTCACGTTCGCACTGGATGACGACCGCGTGATGGTCGATCCATCGGTGAGACCGCCGACCAATCCGCCATTGTCGTTGCAGCCCTCAATGGAGCCAGAGGAATGGCAGTTGTCGATGTCGGTGTCCGTTGCCTTGCCGACAAGCGCCCCGTTCAGATCCTTCCGGAAGCTCGCGTCGACGTACTGGTCGATCGCGACGCCGGAGACGATGACGTTCGCAATCGACGCACCGTCTGAATATCCGAAGAGGCCGCTCCCGTTGCTCGCCCGGTTGGCGATCGTCAGATCACTCACGGTGCGGGACTGTCCGTCATACGAACCCGTGAAAGGGGTTCCCGACGCCGACCCGATGGGCGTCCACGTCGGGTATGCCGCGAGGCTGATGTCGGCGGTCTGCGTGAAGGCGCACGACAGGTACGCGCCCGTGATGCCGGCCAACTGGGCTGCCGTTGCCACCTGATACGGGCTTGCCGTCGTGCCCGCACCTCCCGCGAATGTCGTCCCGGTCCCGCTGCACGACGCGATCGCCGCCTGCGCGCCGTGCGCCGGTGCCGGTGTCGCCGTCGTGCCGATGAGGATCATCAGCGCGGCACCCGCCACCATGTGCCCGGCACGGGCGAAGGGACGCCAGCGCAGGCTCGTTGGTGCGGGAGGAAGCTCGGGGAGATCATCCACCTATCGGAATACTACGCCATGTATTGAGGGGGAGATGGAATCCCGCGCGATCGACTGTGCGCCGCGCACGTAACCTGCATCTCATGGCCGACGACCATCTCAGGCTTGCGGCCCTGCTCGGCGAGGCAGAGCACGCCGTGGTGCTCACGGGGGCAGGCATTTCCACCGAGAGCGGCATTCCCGACTTCCGCTCCGCGGGCGGTCTGTGGGAGACCTACGACCCCATGAAGGTGGCCTCGATGACCACGTTCATGGACGACCCCTCGTTGTTCTGGCGCTTCCACCGGCCGCGCATCGACATGTTGGGGGCCGTGGAGCCCAATGCCGCGCACCGCGCTGTGGCTCACCTCCAGCAGCGCGGCATCGTGAAGGCACTGATCACCCAGAACATCGACCGCCTGCACACGCGGGCGGGCTCGGATGAGGTGATCGAGGTGCATGGTTCGCTCGACCGTGGCTACTGCCTGCGGTGCAGCACCGCGGTGAGCATGGACGAGCTGTGCGCGCGTGCAGACGCCGCCGCCGACGGCGTGCCGCGATGCACATGCGGCTTCCAGATGAAGAGCGGCGTGGTGCTGTTCGGCGAGCAGATGCCGATGGAGGCCATCGAGGCCGCCTACGACGCCGCCGAGTGCGCCGACGTGATGCTGGTGATCGGGTCGAGCCTGCAGGTCACGCCGGTGAGTCAGCTGCCCGGGGTCGTGCTGTCGCGTGGGGGCCGCCTGGCCATCCTGACCGAGAGCGAGACCGACTACGACCACCGGTGCACCGTTCGCATCCACGAGAAGGCGGGGCCCACCATGGAAGCCGTTGCCGACGCACTCCGGATTCCTTAGGGTGCCCGCCATGAAAATACGACGGACAGCACTCACTCTGGGAGCCGCGGGCCTGATCGCCTTCGGCGGAATCGGACTTGCAGGTTGCGGTGGGGATGACGTGGAGAACGTCGCCTCCGAAGGCGTCGAGGACGTGAAGAGCGTCGGCGAGGATGTCGCCACCGGCGCCGTCGAGGGCGGCGAGGATGTCGGCGAGGGCGTGGCCAGCGTCGGCGAGGACATCGGCGAGACCGTCAAGGACGGCG
>CAZPAT010000009.1:16001-17413 GCA_964584485.1 uncultured Bifidobacterium sp. | reverse complement strand
TGTTGTCCCCGGGCTCAGGCGAGCCCGGGGGCGCTGTCGTCCATGGCACGCACGCTCGGCGTGCCCAGCACCAGGGCAACGTTGGCGAACACGGCCGCCACGGCCAGCCACATGATTCCCCCAAGGCCGATCCCCGCGATGATCCCGCCCGCGGCCGCGAACCCGATGGGCTGCGCCACCTGGCTGCCCAGCGCGCGGAACGAGCCCACGCGAGAGCGCAGGTCGGGCGTCACCTGCCGGGTGATCGTGGTCTCGAGCAGGCTCCCCGAGATAATGATGACCGTGCCGCCCACCCATGCGCAGACGGCGATGACCGCCACGGGTGCTGGCACGGACAGCGCGATGAACGTGCCCACGAAGGGCAGCGTGATGGCGTACGCCAGCACCAGGGGCCTGCGGGGGCGCAGGCGGGCCACGATGAGGCCGCCGGTCACGAACCCCAGCCCGAAGCTGGAGATGATGACCGCCCACGACGACGCCCCGCCGAGGAACTCGTTCGCGATGAGCGGGCCGGCCACGAAGATCGCGGGCATCACCAGCAGGGCGTAGAACGACTCGCCGACCACCACCATCACCAGCCATGAGCGGCGGCGGAAGGCGTTCCACCCATCGCGCAGGTCGCGCAGGAACGAGCCGCCGGGCGCGGCGGTGGGCACCGCGCGGAAGCGGGCCCCGGCCAGCAGGAGGGCGGCAATCACGAAGGTGGCGGCGTCGATGGCGATGGCGCCCGCGGACGAGATGAGGGCCACGGCGGTGCCGCCCAGGATGCCCCCGAACATCATCCCCACCGCGGGCGTGATGGCGATGAGCCCGTAGGCCTCCTGCAGTCGCTCCGGCGACACCGACTGCGGCACGATGCCCGACAACGCCGGGCGGAAGAACGCCTCGGCCGCGCCGTAGACGAACGTGATGGCCACGATGGCGGGTACGCCGCCCACGCCGGCGATGAGTATTGCCGCGAACGCGGCCTGGCACGCGGCGCGCACCACGTCGCTGGCGATCATCACGGTGCGGCGCGGCAGGCGGTCGGCCCATACGCCGCCCACCAGCAGGAACAGCACCAGGGGTACCGCGCGCGCACCCAGCACGAGGCCAATGTCGGCGGCGCCGCCCCCAAGCGCGATGATGGCGAACGGCACCGCCACCGATGCGATGGTGTCGCCCACGGCGCTCAGGAGCTGCGACGTAAACAGCAGGCGGAACGACTGCTCGCGCAGACAGCCGATGCCGGGAAGTACGCGCGTGCTCACCAGCGAAACCTAGCCCGCCCGCCGCGGGCTGCGGCGGGCGGGCTGGGTTCCGTCGGGTCGTGCGCTATGTCATGTTGGGACGCGCAGCCTCAAGCACCTTCCGGTTGGAAAGCAGCAGGAAGCCGAAGCCCACCTTGGCGATCAGGTCGATGATGGCGAAGG
>CAZPAT010000009.1:0-15901 GCA_964584485.1 uncultured Bifidobacterium sp. | reverse complement strand
GAAAGCAGCAGGAAGCCGAAGCCCACCTTGGCGATCAGGTCGATGATGGCGAAGGGCAGGAACGCCAGGGCGCCGAGCGCCATGCCGATCGTGCCGATCCACAACCAGACTTGAACTGCGTCTGAGGGTTCGACCATGACAAAACTCGTTTCGGTTATGAGCACAGAAACGGATCTGCCTGAAATTCAAGGAGTAAGTGCGGAACTCCGTTCAAGTTCTGCACAGACTTTTCCACACCCTGCCCCCCATGGCCCGGAGAGCGGACCCCTGTCTCGCTCCCCCTGTGGATAACTCGGCGTACGCGGGGCAATGCCCCGCCGCGTCAGGCGAGGTCGGCAAGCCAGCGGGCAGCCACGTCCGACACCACATCCACGCAGCCGGTGAACACGTGATCGGCCTGCGGAACCATGTCGAGGAATACCTCGTGGTTACCCGCGGCCGCGGCAATGCGCGCGAGCTCATACCCCTCGCCCGCCTGGATCAGGTGATCGTTGCCCGCCTGCAGGATGGCGATGGGAACATGTACACGGCCGATCTGCTCCCGGCTCTCGGCATGCGGCGACTCGGGCCCGCGCGACGACCACCACGTGGCGTATGTCCAGATCTCGCCGTTCTCCGGGGTCGGAAGCGGCCCGTTGGCGCGCATGACGGTGAAGATGCGATCGCCCGGCGGGTCGTCCGGGTCGCCGGCCACGATCGGCCGGGCGTACTCGGCCACCTCGTCATAGGTGGGCGTGGCGCCGTAGCGCTGCCAGCGCTCGCGCAACGACTGCGGCAGCGACATCGGGTGCGCGATGGTGCAGAGCCCCACCACCTCAGGCGCCTCGTGATTGGCCAGGAAGTTGGTGCATACCGTGCACCCCATGCTGTAGCCCAGCAGCACCACGCGCTCGAAGCCGTTGACGCGGGCCACCTGCATGGCCGCCTCCAGGTCGAGCGGCGTGCGGTGGAACAACCCGCCGCCGAAGAACGGGCCGTAGTTGGCCAGCCGCGTGTTGATGGACATCACCGAGAAGCCGTGGCCTGCGAGCTCGAACGCCACACGGCGCGGCACGCCGGTGAGGTAGTTGCCCACCGATCCATGCACCACGATCACCAGCAGCTTCCGGAACGCCGGATCGCCGAAGCGGGGGCGCAGCAGCATGCCGTCCCACTCGTGGCCATCGGCTGGCTTCAGCGTGACCAGCCGCGTGGTGATCTCGCGGTCATCACGCCCAAAGGCCGGGCGCCGGTACACCCGGTAGGGCTGCTTCGCCAGGCGGGCCA
Organism: uncultured Bifidobacterium sp.; assembly: GCA_964584485.1. Classification (GTDB taxonomy): domain Bacteria; phylum Actinomycetota; class Thermoleophilia; order Miltoncostaeales; family Miltoncostaeaceae; genus SYFI01. Next base: position 14,635 of record CAZPAT010000009.1, on the reverse strand, counting down.
CCCTGCGCGGGGGCGGGGTCACGTGATCTCCCGCAGGAACGCGGTGATGGCGTCCACCAACAGGATCTCCTGCCCCTTGTAGAAGTGCGTGGCACCGGGGATGCGTGCCACGTGCACGCGGTCATTCCCGGACTCGCGCATCAGCGCGGCCTGGCGCTCGGCCTCCTCAGGCACCACCACGTCGTCGGCGTCGCCCTGCGTGAACAGGGTCGGCACGGTCACGTGCGGCAGTTGCCGGTACGCCTGTGCCGCGTGGGCCTCGGGGCCGCGCGAGTGCCACCAGGTGCGGTAGGTGTACACCTCGCTGTCCCGGGGGCGGCGCGTGGGGCCCCGGCTCTGCTCGATCACGAACAGCCGGTCATCCGCCGGGCTGTCGGGCGTGCCCTCCCCCACCACCTCGCCCAGCCGCGCGACGATCTCCCCATACGACGGATCGGCGCCCCACGTCCGGCTGCGCTCCTCCAGCGACTCCGGCAGGCCCCACGGACCGGAGATCGACACCAGCCCGCGGATCGCATGCCTTGCGTGGGTGGCCACGTACCGCGCCGCCAGCGTGGCCCCGCTTGAGTACCCGCATACCACCAGGCTGTCGTAGCCCTCGGTCTGCAGCCAGGACCACGCCGCGGCAATGTCCTTCACCGCGTCCTCGAAGATGGCCTGGCCGAAGAGCTGGCCCACGTTGCCCATGCGGGTCTCCACCACCAGCGTGGGGAACCCGGCGCGGGCCAGACGGGCGGGCAGGAAGCGCAGCGTCCCCACCAGGAAGTTGCCCATGATGCCGTGTACGTGGATGATCGCCGTGCGGCGGCCGGTGGCGCGTTCGCGCACGCGGGTGGGGCGGTCGTCGATGTGCAGGAGGGCGTCATGCACCTCGCCGTCATCGGCGGGGATCGTGGCAAGCACCCGTTCAACTCCCATGGCTAGCCCTCCGGCGCCTCGCCCGGGTCCACCTGCTCGACGTCCCCGAAGGGCATCTGCAGGAACCGCGAGCCAACCGTGCGGAATGCCGCGGGGTCACCGGAGCACGCGAACCGGTAGCGCCCCTCCCCCCCGGAGCGCAGCATGCCCTGGCGCTCGAGGGTGCCCGCGATCTCGCGCGCGATCTCCTCGCCGCTCGAGATCAGCACGGCGTCGGCTGGAACGTGACGGCGGATAAGCCGCTCCACCATTGGGTAGTGGGTGCATCCGAGGATGACGGTGTCCACCCGGGCATCGCGGAGCGGCGCTGTGTAGTCGCGCACCATCTCCACGAGTTCATCGTCGTACGGGCTGTCGCGCTGGATGGCCGGGGCCAGCCGCGGGCACGCGACCGCGGTCACCTGCGCGCCGGCATCGTGCGCCGCGATTATCCGCTGGTACGAGCCGGAGGCCACGGTGGCCTCGGTGGCCAGCAACCCGATCCGCCGCGAGCGGCTGCTCTGCACCGCCGCATGGCTCTCCGCGGTCATCACCCCGATCACGGGAACGTCGAGGTGCGTCTGCAGGTGCGCCAGCGCCGCGGCCGTGGCGGTGTTGCACGCCACCACCACCATCTTGGCGCCCCGATCCACCAGCCACCGGGCAATGGCCTCCGACCGCCGCTGCAACTGCGCGGCGGTCTTGTCGCCGTACGGGAACCACGCGGTGTCGCCGAAGTACATGAAGTGCTCCGACGGCAGGCGGGCGAGGCACTCATCCAGCACCGTCAGCCCGCCCACGCCGGAGTCGAAGATGCCAATGGGGCTGTCGACGCGCGAATCCATGCCCCTGAACCCTACGGGCACCCCCGGTGCCAGGCACTTAACCGGGGCGTGCGAGTGCCGTCACGCACGGTTAAGTGCCTGGCACCGGGGTGCGCCGGGGGCATACCGGGCCCGGGCAAGGGCTAGCCGCCGGCGCGCACCGCCGCCTGGGCGAGGCGGGTCGCATTCACCGTGCCCAGGCCGGTTGCCTGGTCGTAGCCCGGGCCGGCAAAGCAGCAGCGGCCCGTTCCGAACACGTCGTTGTTGCCCGTCGTCACATCGCGGATCGCCGACCGGCCAGATGAGTAGAGGAGCGGGTTGGCAAAGCCGATGCGCGCCTGGCCCGCAGCCTCGGCCCGCTGGTTGGCGAGCGCAACGGCGCCGGCCAGCAGGGGCGCCGCGAAGCTCGTGCCCGCAACCGACATGAAGGGCCACGTGACCGCGCCCGGCGGGCATGGGCCCTGGCCGGTGGACGCGTCATAGGCGCTGCAGACGAGCGGGATTCCCCACGAGGCGAACATGCTCACGTCGGGCACGAGGCGCCGGGTGGAGCGGATGCCGTACGCGGTCTGGTATCCGGGCGTGCCGTACAACTGGCTGTTCCCGCCCGTGCCCCCGGCTGCGGCGAACGTGATGACGGGCTGGCCGTCGACGACCTGGGGCTCCATCGGCGCGACACCGATGGAGGTGCGGTCATTCCACGGTGCCTGCGTGCGGATGGCGTTCCCCTTGGTGAGCGTCATCGTCGTGCCACCGACCGCCGTCGCCCATGGTGACGAGGCGGGGTAGCTCACGTAGTTCGTAGCGGCGAACGCGATCGCATCCGGGGCCGATGGCCCGTTGGGCACCCGGCCCAAGTTGTGGGCGCATCCCTGTGCCCCCGAATCGCCTGCTGCGACCAGCGTGGTGACACCCGCGCCCGCCGCGGTGGCCAGCACCCAGTCGGTCAGGCGACGCGCGCCGGGCCCGGAGAGGAACGGCGCGTCCGACCCCCCCTGGACGAGGGCTTCGCACACCCCATAGCTGACCGAAAGCACGTCCGGCACGCCCCGCATGCGACGCGCGTCGAGTGCCGCGGACATGACCTCGGGCATCGACGTGATCCCCGTGCCCTCCACCACGCTGATGCGCGCCCCGGGTGCGGCCATCATCACCGCCTGTACATCGAGATGGGCCTCGACCGTGGCGAAGCTGATCAGCGGACTCACCGGGGTGGATTGCCCCACCGGCACGATCCGCAGGTCCGGCGCAGGCAGCCCAAAGCACCGGGCGAACGTGATCATGTCTGCCCGCTTCACGCCCGCGGTCACCTCGAACAGCGCGATGTGCTGGCCCTTTCCGCGCACCCCGGCGCGGTGCAGCGGCGTCAGGCCGAACGCGGTCTGGAACTGGTTCGGCGTGAATACCTTTGATTCGGGGAAGGCCGCGATCATCTCGGGTCGCCCAGACGGAGGCAGTGGCGTGGAAATCCCCTTCGCGCACCCGCGCGGGGCCCCCGTGCGTGAGGGCCACGTCTGTCCTTTGAACGAGGGCCGCCGAGTCGTGCCCGCAGCCCGCGCCGCGGGGTGCGGCACCACGGGGTCGGTCACGATCTCCTGTACCAGGCCGCCTGCCCCCGAGCGGATCCGGGCAATCGCCAGCGCCCGACGCGGGGCGCGCTCCATCTCACGGGAGCGGCCGTTCATCTCGTTCAGCTGGGATGCCGTCGCCGGCACCACGAGGAAGCCCCGGGTGACATCGAGGATCGCCCGGGGGAACCCTGCCCGCGCAAGCTCCCGGCGCACCTTCGCCACCGTCGCATCGGACGCCCCGTACCGCTGCGCCAGGGCACCAACCGTGGAGTGGTCACGATACGCCGGACCTGCGGGGTCCGACACCGCGCGCGCAGCCGCCTCGAGCCCTGCGGTGTCGCGGTCGAGACCGATGAGGATGCGGGCCGCCACCGGCTCGGGAGCAGATGCGCCAATGGCGACGGGTGACGCCGCGAGCACGGCGACCGAGCCGACTACCGCAATGGCCCGGCGCGCGTGCGCACGGGAACTGCTGGTCGCTACTGCGCGTGACAACGGGAACCTCCGGTCGGGAACGTCCCTACCCTAGATGGTCGCGAGATGCCCGTCGTGCGCCCATGAGTCGCCGGGCGGCCGGTTGCACTACCTCACGGTTGCCCCGGCGCCCGCTCACCGCCCGGCGCGCACCACCGCGTCGGCGAGCCGCGCCGCGTTCACCGTTCCGAGCCCCGAGGCCTGGTCGTAGCCAGGCCCGGCAAAGCAGCACCGGCCGGTGCCGAACACGTCGTTGCTCCCCGTCCTCACATCGCGGATGGCAGGTCGGGCGCCGGGGGAGTAGAGGAGCGGGCTCAGGAAGCCCGCGCGTGGCACCCCGGCGGCGGATGCGCGCTGGTTCGCAAGGGCGACGACCCCCGCGAGGAACGGTGCGGAATAGCTGGTGCCACCCACGGCGGTGTAGGGCCACGACGCATCGCCAGGCGGGCACGGGCCGTCGCCTGTCGCAGGATCGTGGGCGCTGCACACCATCACGATGCCCTTCCGTGCATACATGCTCACATCCGGGACCGCGCGCCGGGGCGACACGATGCCCGCGGACGCCTGCCATGGCGGAGTGGCGTACACGAGGCTTGTGCCGCCGCCACCACCAGCGCCGAGGATGTCGAGCGTGGTCTGGCCATCGTCGGTCGTTTCGTCGAAGGCCGGAAACCCGAAGGACTCCTGGTCGTTCCACACGGCCTGCGACCAGATGGTGTTGTCGCGTCGCAGGACCATGGTGGTGCCGCCGACTGCGGTTGCCCACGGCGACGACGCCGGGTACGCCACCCAGTTGGCCGTGGCGTCGGCGACCGTCGACGCCATCCCCGGACCTGCGGGCACGCCCCCGTACGCGTGCGCACACGCCGCCGCGCCGGAGTCACCCGCGGCGGCGATCACGCTCGTGCCGGCACCCGCCGCGGTGGCCATCACCCAGTCGGCCAGGCGGCGGGCCCCGGGGCCGCCAACCCATGGTGCGGCGCCTCCCCCTTGCACGGCGCGCTCGCAGTACCCGTAACTGATGGAAAGGACATCGGGAAGCCCGCGCATCCGCCGCTCGTCGAGCGCGGCCGAGAGCACCTCGGGCCACGACGTGCGGCCGCCGCCCTCCACCACGGTGATGCGGGCGCGGGGGGCGCTGGCCTGCACCGCCTGCACGTCGAGAAGGGCTTCCTGCGTGGTGGGGGCGATGTCCGGGTCGAGCGGCCGTGGCGTCCCCACGGGAACGATTCGCATGTTGGGCTCCGGAAGCCCGAAGCACCGGGCGAAGGTGCGTGCATCCGCGCGCTTGACCCCGGCGCCCGACTGGAAGAGGGCGATGTGCTGCCCCTGGCCCTGCACGCCCGCCCGGTGGAGCGGCGTCAGGCCAAATGCGACCTGGAACTGGTTGGGGGTGAACGCGGTGGCGCCCGGGGAACCGCCTCCGTCCGGGTCCAGGGGAGTCGCGACGCCCTTCGCGCAGCCCCGTGGGGTTCCGGTGTTCGGGGGCCAGTGCGGCGACGAGGTGGAGTGCGAGGACCGGGACGCGCGCGCGGCGGGGAGCAGGCGCGGGGCATCCACGACGATCTCAGTGATGGCGTCGGGGCGACGACGCCCGATGACTCCCCCCGCGGCGCCGGCCGTACGCCCCGCCTCCTGCGCCCCGCCCTGCAGCCGACTCAATTGCGACGCCGTCACCGGCACGATGAGGAAGCCCCTCGTCACGTCCAGCGACGATCGCCGCACCCCTGCGCGCGCGAGCTCCGACCGGGCCCTGGCCACCGTGGCATCGCTCGCCCCGAAGCGACGCGCGAGGGCGCGCACAGACTCGTACGCGCGGTAGGAGCGCGATTCAGGGTCCGACACGCGCGTGGCGTGGGCGACGAGGCCCGGCTCATCACGGTCGAGCCCCACGAGCACGCGGGCGACCACGGGGGCGCCCGATGCCGTGGCGGCGCCCACGACGGACAGCCCGGCGGCGGCGGTCAGGGCGCACACGGCAAGGCGTGTCACTGACAGGGGCATTTTTCGGACAGTAACCGAGCGAACGGGCCGCTAGCCTGCCCCGCCGTGGCCGACCGCAAACGCCTCATCCTGCTGCTCGCATGCCTCGGCAACTTCATGGTGGTGCTCGACGTCGCGGTGGTGAACGTGGCGCTGCCGGCCATACAGGCCGACCTCGGATTCAGCCAGGTGGGCCTGCAGTGGATCGTTAACGCCTACACGCTCACCTACGCGGGCTTCCTGCTCCTGGGCGGGCGCACGGCCGACCTGTTCGGACGCCGGCGGATGTTCCTCATCGCTCTCGGCCTGTTCACCGTGGCCAGCCTGGTGTGCGGGCTTGCCCCCACGGCCGCCACGCTCATCGCCGCGCGCGCGGTACAGGGCCTGGGCGCGGCAATCCTCGCGCCGGTCACCCTCACCATCGTCACCATCACCTTCACCCAGCCGCGCGAGCGGGCCTATGCCCTGGGCTGGTGGGGCGCATCACTCGCGAGCGGCGGGGCCGCGGGGGTGCTCATCGGCGGCATCCTCACCGACCTGCTGTCGTGGCGATGGATCTTCCTGATCAACCTCCCAGTCGGGATCCTCGGCATCCTCGCGGCGCGCGCGCTCCTCACGGAAAGCCGGGCGGAGTCGCGCAGTCGAAGCCTCGACGTCCCCGGCGCGCTCACCATCACCCTCGGCCTGACCTCGCTGGTCTACGGCGTGGTGAACAGCGAGGTGCACGGCTGGACATCCCCGTGGACATGGGTGCCGCTGGCGGCCGCCGGGGTGCTGGTCGCGTCATTCGCGTACATCGAGTTGCGCGTGGCCCGGGCGCCCATCGCGCCCCTTCGCATCTTCCGCTCGCGCGCGCTGACCGCCGCCAACGTGGCCATGTTCTGCGTGGGCGGATCGATGTTCGCCATGTGGTACTTCGTGTCGTTGTACCTGCAGGTCGTGCTGGGCCAGAGCCCGCTCATCGCGGGGCTGTGCTTCATCCCGGCGGCGCTGGCCATCATCGTGGCCTCCCAGGTAGCGGGGCGACTGGTGGCGCGCGTGGGCCCACGACCGCTGCTGGTGACCGCAGGCGTCATGATCTCGGCCGCGCTCTTCTGGATGTCGCGCATGAGCGCCGATGGCTCCTACCTCACGGACATCCTCGGGCCGATCCTGCTCGTATCGCTGGGCCTCGGCCTGTCGTTCCCGCCGGGCACCTGGGCGGCCACGGCAGGCGTGGCGCCCACAGAGGCCGGCCTGGCGTCCGGCCTCATCAACAGCAACCGGCAAATCGGCGGCGCAGTGGGGCTCGCCGTGCTGGCCACGATCGCCGCCACGCACACCTCCACGTTGTCGGCATCCGAAGGGCCGCAGGCCGCACTCGCCGGCGGCTACGGCCTGGCGCTGGTGGTCGCGGGCGTGGTGGCGCTCGGCGTGGTGGCCGCCGCGCTGATGATCCCCGGGCAGCGCCCCACCGCCAACCCGGTCACCACCGTGCCCGCCACGGGCACCGCCGACTAGGCGCCCTGCTCCTCCAGGCGGCGGTAGCCGCCCTGCCACCATGCGAGCGGCTCGGCATCCGCCACGTCCACCGACAGCACGCGGCCAATGAGGATCGAGTGGTCGCCGCCCTCCACCACCTCGTACCGCTCGCACGCAAGCCGGGCCAGGCCCAGGGGCAGCAGCGGCACCCCGAGGGGCCCGTCCTGCACGTCGAGCCCTTCGAACCTGTCACCCCGCTTGAACGCGAAGGTGTTCGACACCTCCTCCTGCGATGAGTCGAGGATGTGCACGCCGAAGCCCGGCGCACCGGTGAGGTGATCGTGATGGAACGACGCCTGGCCGATGCACACGAGAACCAGCGGCGGGTGCAACGACAGCGATGAGAACGCCGATGCGGTGAGGCCCACGGGACCGTCGGGACCACTGGCGGTCACCACGGTGATGCCGCTGGCCCAGCGGCCCATGGCCGCCTTGAACGCGTCCTCGTCGACGGCCGCATGGCCGGGTGGATGGTGATTGCTCATGACGCGACCGTAGCGGACGCGATAATGAGGCCATGTCACTACCCCCCGCCCGCCGGCCACTCCTGGCGCTGGCACTGATCACCGTCACCACCGCGCTGCTCGCGTGGATCGTGCTGACGGCAAGCGCCGATCACCGCGAGGCGGAGCGCATGGATGCGCTCGCCCCGTTCTATGTGCCCCCGACGCCACTTCCCGACGTGGCGCCCGGCACCGTTCTGCGCCAGGAGCCGCTCGGGGCGGCCGTTGCCGGCGGGTCGGCCCTGCGCATCCTCTACATGTCGCAGCAGGGCGACGGGTCGCCGCGCGTGAGCAGCGGCCGGGTGTTCATCCCCGACGGGCCGGCTCCCGCGGGTGGGCGCCCCGTCATCGCGTGGTCGCACGGCACCATCGGCCTTGGCGACCAGTGCGCCCCATCGAAGAGCGCCGACCCCATTCCGCTGATCCCCTGGGTGGAGGAGATGATGGCCCGTGGCTGGGTGGTGACCGCCACCGACTACGCGGGGCTGGGCACCCCGGGGACGTCCGGCTACCTCATCTCGTCCGAGGAGTCGCGGGATGTCATCAACTCGGTACGGGCCGCGCGTGACCTGCCGCGCGCGGGCGCGTCATCGCGCTGGATCGCCTGGGGGCACTCGCAGGGCGGCCATGCCGCACTCGCGGCCGGCGCGCTCGCGCCGTCATACGCACCGGAGCTGGACCTGCAGGGCGTGGCCACCGCGGCACCGGCCACCGAACTGCGCCTGCTGATGGACGCGGAGTGGAACACCGCCAACGCATGGGTGATCGGCAGCGAGGTGGCGGGCACCTGGCCCGAGTTCTTCCCGGGCCTCGAGCGCTCGCAGGTGCTCACCGCCAACGGCGAGAACCACTGGCAGTCACTCATGGACAAGTGCGTCACGGCCGCCGCCTACACCGCGCTCTTCCGCCAGGACGTCCTGCGCCAGGACTTCTTCACCGAGAGCCCGTGGCAGGCGCCTGACTGGCGGCGGCGCATCGCCCAGAACATCAGCCGCACGCTTCCGGCGTCGGTGCCGCTGTACGTGGCCCAGAGCACCTCGGACACCATCGTGCTGCCGGGCACGACCGCGGTGTTCATCCGCCGGTCGTGCGCCACGGGCGAGCCTGTGGCCACCATGTGGATCTCAGAGGTGCCGCACCAGAAGACCGCAATCGTGGTGGGGCCATCGGCGGTCCAGTGGATGGACCGCGTGCTCACCGGGGGCAGCCCGCCCGACGACTGCGGGCTGCCCCTGCCGGTGGCCTACTCCTGAGAGCCCGACGGGGCGGCGGGCTGCCCCGGGCTGATGATGAGCACCACGATCAGTGCGATCAGTGGGAGAAACACCGCGAAGAGGCCGAAGCCCAGCTGGCTCCGGTTCTTCGAACCCGCGATGCTCATGGTCACGAAGATCAACGCGATGTAGACGATGATCGAGATGATGTAGAGGAAGATCATGTCGGGCACCTTACGCATTGGCGCGGGCGCGTCCGGATGGTGCTGATACGGTGCGCTTACCGATCGCCCGCCGTGGGAGAGCCGGCTCAGAGCCGGCGCCGAAGGAGCAACCGCCCCGGAAACTCTCAGGCACACGGACCGTGGCAGGCGCGGTGACGCTGGAGAGAGGGTGGATCGCCACCCCGCCGACGGGGAAAGCCCTTCACCGGGTGCATCTCTCAGGCAGACGGACAGCGGGGGCTCCGATCGCAGGCAAGCGAGGAGCACCATGGCGACCACCACCGGCAACCGCACCCCCCTCCATCAGCTGGAGGGCGCGGATGAGTTCACCCACCGGCACATCGGCCCCAACGCGGCGGATACCGAGCGGATGCTCGGCGTGGTCGGCGCGGACTCGCTCGATGAACTGATCCGCCAGACCGTGCCGGACTCCATCCGCCTCGATGCGCCACTGGACCTTCCCGGCCCGGTCACCGAGCGGGACGCCCTCCGTGGCCTCGCCGACATCGCCCGCCGCAACACCGTGATGCAGTCGCTCATCGGACTGGGCTACCACGGCACCATCACCCCGCCCGTGGTTCTGCGAAACATCCTCGAGAACCCCGCGTGGTACACGTCGTACACCCCGTACCAGCCCGAGATCTCGCAGGGGCGCCTGGAGGCGCTGCTGAACTTCCAGACGCTGGTGTCGGACCTGACGGGCCTTCCGCTGGCCAACGCGTCCCTGCTGGATGAGGGCACCGCGGCTGCCGAGGCAATGACCATGGCCCGGCGCGCGGTGAAGGGCGACTCCACGGTGTTCTTCGTGGACGCCGACTGCAACCCGCAGACCATCGCGGTCATCGCCACCCGCGCCGAGCCGGTGGGGATCGATGTGGTGGTGGGGGACCCGGCCACCGACCTGCCGGGTGAGGTGTTCGGCGCCGTCCTCGCAAGCCCCGGTGCGTCCGGCGAGGTGCGCGACCTCGGGCCGGCCATCGCACGCGTGCACGAAGCCGGCGGGCTGGCCGTGGTGGTGGCCGACCCTCTCTCCATGGTGCTGGTGGAGTCGCCCGGGGCCATGGGCGCGGACATCGCGGTGGGGTCGATGCAGCGCTTCGGCACCCCCATGGGCTTCGGCGGTCCGCACGCCGGGTACATCGCCACCCGCGACGAGTACGCGCGGGCGCTGCCCGGCCGCCTGGTGGGCATGTCCATCGACGCCGCCGGCCGCCCCGCGCTCCGGCTGGCGCTGCAGACGCGCGAGCAGCACATCCGCCGCGAGAAGGCCACCAGCAACGTGTGCACCGCGCAGGCGCTGCTGGCCATCATCAACGCCATGTACGCGTCGTGGCACGGCGCGGAAGGGCTCCGGCGCATCGCCGAGCGCGTCAACCGCCTCACGGGCATCCTCACTCAGGGCCTGCGCGATGGCGGCGTTGACGTTCTGAACGACACCTGGTTCGACACGATCATCGCGCGGGTTCCCGGACGCGCCGCGCAGGTGCACGCCGCCGCGCGGGCCGCCGGTATCAACCTGCGCGAGGTGGACGCGGACCACGTCGGGGTCACCCTGGACGAGGTGTCCACGCGCGCGACGGTGCAGGACGTGTGGGGCGCGTTCGGCGTCACGGCCTCCGTGGACGACCTGGATGCGCAGGCGCCGGAGGGAATCCCGCCCACGCTGCGCCGCGACGACGTCATCCTCGATCACCCGGTGTTCCACCGCTACCGCACTGAGCACGAGATGCTGCGGTACATCCGGCGGCTTTCCGACCGCGACCTGGCGCTCGACCGCACCATGATCCCCCTCGGCTCCTGCACGATGAAGCTCAACGCCACCACCGAGATGCAGGCCGTGACGTGGCCGGAGTTCGCCGACATCCACCCGTTCGCCCCGGCCGACCAGACCGCGGGATACGCGCAGATGATCCGCGACCTCGAGCAGGCGCTGTGCGAGTGCACCGGGTACGACGCGGTGTCGCTGCAGCCCAACGCCGGGTCGCAGGGCGAACTCGCCGGGCTCCTCGCCATCCGCGCCTACCACCGGGCGAACGGCGACGACCAGCGCACCGTGTGCCTCATCCCGTCGTCCGCGCACGGCACCAACGCGGCGTCCGCGGTGATGGCCGGCATGTCGGTGGGCGTTGTGGCCTGCGACGCCGATGGCAACGTGGACCTGGACGACCTGCGGACGAAGGCGTCGGAGGCCGGCGACAGGCTGGCGGCCATCATGATCACCTACCCCTCCACCCACGGCGTGTTCGAGGAGGGCGTGGGCGAGATCTGCGCCATCGTTCACGACCACGGCGGACAGGTGTACGTGGACGGCGCCAACCTGAACGCGCTGGTGGGCCTGGCGAAGCCCGGCCGGTTCGGGGCAGACGTCTCGCACCTGAACCTGCACAAGACCTTCTGCATCCCGCACGGCGGCGGCGGTCCCGGCGTGGGGCCCGTGGCCGTGCGAGCCCATCTCGCACCGCACCTTCCCAACCACCCACTGCGACCCGACGCCGGTCCGGCCACGGGGGTCGGGCCCATCTCGGCGGCGCCGTGGGGCTCGGCGGGCATCCTGCCCATCCCGTGGGCGTACATCACCATGATGGGCGGGCAGGGGCTCACCGACGCCACGAGCATGGCCATCCTCGGCGCCAACTACATCGCCTCGCGCCTGGCGCCCCACTACCCCGTTCTGCACACCGGGGCTAACGGCCGCGTGGCGCACGAGTGCATCCTCGACCTTCGGCCCATCAAGGACTCCTCCGGCGTGACGGTGGACGACGTTGCCAAGCGCCTGATGGACCACGGCTTCCACGCGCCCACCATGTCGTTCCCGGTTGCCGGCACGCTCATGGTGGAGCCCACCGAGAGCGAGTCGCTCGCGGAACTCGACCGGTTCTGCGACGCCATGATCAGCATCCGGGAGGAGATCGCCCGGGTGGAGGCCGGTGAGTGGTCGCCCGACGACAGCCCGTTGCGCCATGCGCCCCACACGTCGGAGGACGTGGCCACCGATTCCTGGGACCGGCCGTACCCGCGCGAGCTGGCCGGATACCCCCTGCCGGGCATGGAGGGGTCGAAGTACTGGCCACCGGTCGGCCGCATCGACGCGGTGCACGGCGACCGTAACCTCGTGTGTTCGTGCATGCCCATCGAGGCGTACGCTGAGGCGTGATGGCCGGACCCGACGGACAGGGGATTTCCATGCGCCGCCTCGCCGCGCTCGCCACCACCGTGGTCGCCGCCGTGGCGCTGGCGGGGGCCACCGGCGCGCAGGCCGCCGTTCCCCGCACCGTCACCGCGCTCACCATCAGCGGCAACGGGCCCTTCGATATCCGCCGCAGCGGGAAGCTCACGGGCTTCGACATCCAGTTGGTGGAGCAGGCGGCGCGCCGCGCGGGCGTGCGTACCGTGCAGTGGCGCGTGGTGGACTTCGACGACCTGCTAAACGGGCTGGAGGCCGGCGAGGCCATGATGGGCGCGGCGTCCATCACCATCACCAGCCGCCGGGCACGACTGGTGACCTTCGGGGCCCCGTACCTGCGCGCGAGCATGGGCATCGTCACGCGGTCGGGAACCACCGGCGTGTACCGCAAGGCCGACCTCATCGGGTCCACCATCGGCGTGCTGCAGGGATCCACGGCCGTGGCCGTGGCCAAGAGCGTGCGTGGCTCCCGCGTGCGTCAGTACCCCACCATGCAGGGCGCCTACCGGGCGCTCCTCGACGCCAAGGTGGACTCGGTCATCAACGACTACGGCCAGTCCAAGTGGTACGTGCAGAACAACCGGCCGAAGTTCCGCTACGCGGGCGCCATCGTGGTGAACCAGCGCTACGGGATGGCGTTCAACGACGATCAGGGTGAGCTTCGCATGGCGATGGACCGGGCCCTGCGGACCATGATGCGGAACGGGCAGTACCAGCGGCTCCTCGAGCGCTGGGACCTGGACACCGTCCTGCGGTAGTCCGGGGCGACGCGACGCCGGGTACCGTACCGACGTGGTCCATAAACGCGCGCGCACTGCAGCATTTCGCTACCGGGCAATACCGGCGATCCTGTTCGCCGCGATAGCCGTCGGTGTGCCAGCCGCGCCCGCAGCGGCGCTTGTCGTCGTTCCCGTCGGCGCTGTCGAGCCGCCGAACCCGATGACAATCCTGTACGTCACCGATCCTGGTGCGCGCGCCATCTTCTCCGGGGCCAACCGGGGTAATGCCGTGGACCCGATGCAGGCGGCCCCCTGGGTCTTCCGGCAGGAGCCATCGGGCTCCGCGGGCAGCGCGGCACTCGCCGGCAACGACCAGCGCATGACGAAGATCAGCGGCCGTGCGCTCTTCCGGCAGAACTCGATCCTGGCCATGCATGAGATGCTGCGGCGGGCGATCGACAAGGAGTGCGTCACGCCCGCCGGCGTCAACACCTGCGGGGCGCATCGCGTGGGCGTGGATGAAATCGGCACCGAGTGGGGCGACCTGCCGGACTCGCGGAAGCGTCCCGGCGCGCGCCAGTCACGGACATTGCAGCTAGCCCTCGGTGCGCTGGCCGAATCGCCCCACCCGGAGGGAGGCACCTATGCGGACCGGGTTCATCTGTACATCGCGCCCGGGGTCTCGACTGCCATCGAGAAGGGCATGGGGCCCAACCGCACGCTCGGCCGCGACCGCAAGCCGCACTTCCGCAACTACAGCGAACTGGCAAAGGCCCTCCCCCGCGCCGGGGGGATCTGGCTCGAGATGTACCACTACCCGACCCGCGGTAAGCCGCGGGAATCGTTCACGGTGGCCGAATGGGGGCAGGTCCCCATGGACTTCGCGGCGTTCATCCGATCCAAGGTCCCGACGAGCAGGCCGTCGGGGCGCATGCACTTCGTCATGACCCAGGCCAGGAACAACGTATGCCCAGCGTCAAAGATCACGACCCCGGTCGCGGGGGCGGGGGCCGCGAGCATGGACTGCCAATGGCTGCTCGCACAGATGAACCCCTTCAACCGGAAGGTGCTCGCCAACGGTCCTGCGGCGTATAAGGTCACCGGCGCGGCGGCGGAGGAATGGGGCAGGAGATTCCGGCTGGAGTTCGCCGGCACGGGGTGAGCGCAGGGGGCTACGGCCGGGGCGCGGAGCTACTTCATCGGCCTCCGGGTCCTGGGACCGCCGTCTGATGGGTCGCCGATCACCGGCGACGGGCCTGCGGCCCGTCGCCCGGGGCTAGGTCGTCAGCCTCCGGTAGAGCTGCGGGAGCTTCTGGGGCAACGTGCGGACGTCGTCGATCACCACGAAGTTCGCGTCGGAGTACATGGTGGGCAGGTAGTCCGCGCCCTCCTGGTCCACGGTCACGCAGAAGAGGTGGATCTTCTCGCGGCGCGCCTCGCGCAGGGCCATCTGGGTGTCGGCCTGGGCGTAGGCGTTGTCCTGGTAGGTGTCGCTGTCGTACGGGCGGCCGTCGGTGAGCA
>CAZPAT010000008.1:0-20207 GCA_964584485.1 uncultured Bifidobacterium sp. | reverse complement strand
GCGAACGACTTCGGCAACCTGCTGTCGCGCACCGCGAAGATGATCGAGCGCTACCGCGATGCGGTCGTGCCCACAGACCCCGGTGGCGACGCCGCCGTGGCGGCCGAGGCGGCCCGCGCGCGCGACGAGGTGGTGCAGCGCTTCGGCGCGGACGACGTGACGGGCGCGGTGGAGGCCGCGTGGGGGTGGGTGCGGCGCCTGAACCGGCTGGTGGAGGAGCGCGAGCCCTGGGCTCTCGCCAAGGACGACGCCCGTGCCGGTGAACTCGACCAGGCACTGTTCAGCCTGGCCAACGGCCTGCGCATCGCGGCGGTGCTCCTGTGGCCGGTGCTGCCCGGCTCGTGCGCCCAGGTGCTCGCGGCGCTGGGTGAGCCCGCGGATGCCGTGGGCCTCGACCGTGCCTCCTGGGACGCGGGCACCCCTGGCGCCCGGGTGACCCCGCCCCCGCCGCTCTTCCCCCGTATCGACGCGGATGAGGTGACGGCGTAGTCGACTCGCACTGCCATCTGCCGTCGTGTGACCATTCGGTGCCCGACCTCATCGCGGCGGCCGCCGCGGCGGGGGTGGAGCGCATGGTGACCATCGGCTGCGGTCGGGAGCAGAGCGAGCAGGCGGTGGCGCTTGCGGAGGAGCACCCGGAGGTGTTCGCCGCGGTGGGCGTGCATCCGGTGGACGCCGGCCGCGGCAACTGGCGTGATTCGGACATCGACTGGATCCGTGACCTGGCCGCGCACCCACGGGTGGTGGCCATCGGTGAGGCCGGGCTCGACTACTTCCACGAGCGCACGACGCCCGCGGACCAGCCGCGGGCCTTCCGTGCCCAGGGTGAGCTGGCCGCCGACATGGGGCTGCCGCTGGTCATCCACACCCGCGACGCTGCGGACGACACCATGGAGATCCTGCGTGACCTGGGGCTCACGGACGTGGTGCTGCACTGCTTCTCCATACCGCAGTACCTCGACGAGGCGCTGGAGCGCGGCTGGACCATCAGCATCGCCGGCCCGGTGACCTTCCCGCGGAACACCGAACTGCGGGACGCCGTCACGCGCATCCCCGCCGATCGCCTGCTGGTGGAAACCGATGCGCCGTACCTGGCCCCGGTGCCCATGCGCGGCTCGCGCAACCAGCCCGCGTACGTGGCCCACACGCTCGCATGCATCGCCGACCTGCGGGGGGACGACACCGCGTCGCTCGACGCCGCCACGTCGGCCACCGCTGCGCGCGTGTTCGGATGGTGAGCATCCCGCCCGAGCGCGTTGGCACCCAGCGCCTCATGGAGCGGCATGGGATCCGCCCGGACACCGACCTGGGCCAGCACTTCCTGCTGGACGAGAACCTGGTGGACCTGGCGCTGCGGATGGCCGACGTGGGCCCCGATGACGTGGTGCTGGAGATTGGCGCGGGGCTCGGCACGCTCACCGCCGCGCTCGGGCGCGTCGCCCGGGCCGTGCACGCGTTCGAGGTGGATCCCCGCATGGAGCCGGCGCTGGCCGAGTCGGTGGGCGGCCTGCCCGGGGTGCACGTCCACTGGGGGGACTGCATGCGCGCGGACCTTGCCGCGCTGGATCCCGCCCCCACCAAGGTGGTGAGCAACCTGCCGTACCACGTGGCCACACCGGTGCTGGTGGAGAGCATCTGCGGCCTGCCGGGCGTCACGGATTGGGCGCTGATGACCCAGAAGGAGGTGGCCGACCGCTGGCTGGCCGCGCCCGGATCGCGCCTGTACGGCGCGCCGTCGGTGGTGATCCAGCTGGCGTGCGCGTCCTCGGGGCGCCGGGCCGTGGGGCGCGAGGTGTTCTCGCCCCGGCCCCGCGTGGACTCCGCGCTCGTCGCGCTGCGGCGGATCGGGCCCGGGCCCGACGACGCCACCCGCGCGGTGGTGCGTGCGGCCTTCTCGGCCCGCCGCAAGACCCTGGCCAACGCCCTGGGCAACGCCGGTGCCGACCGCGACGCGGTGCGGCGGGCCCTCCGGGACGAGGGCCTGCCCGAGGGGGCGCGCCCGGAGCAGGTGCCGCCGCAGGCTTACCCGCCGCTGGCGCGGGCCATCGGACCGCTCGGGGGGGCCGGATGACCGCCGGCGAATCGGTCACGCTGCCGGCGCCGCCCAAGGTGAACCTGCGGCTGGAGGTCGGCCCGCGGCGCGAGGACGGCTATCACCCGCTCCGCACGCTCATGGTGGCGCTGGATGGGCCCGCCGATCGGGTGACCGTGCGCCGCGCCCCCGCGCGCGAGGTGATGTGCCCGGGCATCGACGGGCCGTCCAACCTGGCATGGGCCGCGCTGGACGCCCTGGAGCAGGAAGCGGGCCACTCCCTGCCGCCGGTCGCGGTGAGCATCGACAAGGTGCTGCCCGCCCAGGCGGGCATCGGCGGCGGGTCCAGCGACGCGGCCGCCACGCTGCGGGCGGCCGATCGCCTGCTGGGCCTCGACCTGGGCCCGGAACGCCTGGAGCGTGCTGCCGCGGCGGTGGGGTCGGATGTGCCGTTCTTCATCCGCGCAGGTGCCCAGTGGGCGACCGGCCGCGGGGAGGTGCTCCAGCCCGCGTCCGCGCCGGCCTTCGCATGCGTGATCGTCGCGCCCGATGAGGGGCTGTCGACCGCGCGCGTGTACGCGGCGTTCGATGCCCTGGCCGCACCGGCGGCGGATGACGCGGCACCCGCGCCGCCCACCGCTGCGGGGCTCGCCGCGTGGTGCCGCAACGACCTGTGGCCCGCGGCCCGGTCGCTGGCCCCCGCGCTCGGGGACCTGCACGACGCCCTCACGCGGGCGGGTGCGGCACCGGCGCTGCTGTGCGGCAGCGGATCGGCCATCACGGCCATCGCGGCCGATGACGATGCCGTGGACGCGCTGGAGGGGGCCGCCCGCGCCGCCGCCCCGGATGCGCGCGTGCTGCGGGCGCGGTTTCCCGGGGTCGCGCCGCCTGCCTAGCGGAAGCCCACTCCCGCGCCCGCCCGCTTCCGCACGGCGCTGAGGCTGGGCGGGTTGAGCGCCAGCAACTCCGGCACGGTCACGGCGGTGTAGCCCTTCTTCTTGATGTAGGGCAGCAGCCGGTTCACCGCCCAGTAGGTCTGGCCGCGGTTCTCGTGCAGCAGGATGATCGCCCCGGGGCGGATTCCGGCCTTGCTGAGGCGCAGGATCTCCGTGCGGTCGGCGCCAAGGGAGTCGCGGCTGTCGGTGGACCACAGCACGTTCAGCATGCCCGTGCGCTTCAGCCATGCATTCAGCCCGCGCGTGCTCGATCCGTACGGTGGCCGGAACAACTGCACGCGGTCGTCGGTGATGGCGCTGGATGCGCGTGCGCTGCGCGAGACCTCCGAGATCTGCTTGGACAGCGGCAGGTCGGGCAGGTAGTGGTGCGACCAGGTGTGGTCACCCACCACCGCCTCGCGTCCCTCGCGGCGCAGGGTGTCCGACCATGACCGGAAGTTCTTGCCGTTCACGAAGAACGTGGCGCGGAACCCGTACTTGCGCAGCTCATCGAGCACCTTGCCCGTGTACGGCCCGGGCCCGTCGTCGAACGTGAGGGCCACGTACTTCCCCTGGCGGCCGGCCTCGTAGATGGGCAGGCCCAGCTTCGCGACGCGGGCGACGGCCTCCTGCTGCTCGGCCTCGCTGGGCATGGCCTTCGCCCGGGCGGCGGTGGCCACGGCGGGCGCGGCCAGCAGCGCCAGGGCCGCCGCGGTGATGCGCAGAGGGGTGGGTCGCGTCATGCCCGGGCACGCTAGTACCTGCCGGGCCCGCTGTTACCCTCGCCGGGGTGCCCGACATGCAGATCGTCATCGATGAGGAGCCCCCCGGCGCCGGGATGCGCGGGCACCGGGCGCTGGCCGGTCGGCGCCTGCTGCTGGCCATCGTGCTGGCGGCTGCCGAGGCCGTGATGCTGCTCGTATGGCGCCCGGCGTTCCTGTGGGTGCTCCTGGGTGCCGCCGTGCTGCTGGCCCTCTCGGTCGGGCTGCTCAGCCGGGTTCCCGCGGGCCTCGGGCGCGACCTCCTGCTGATCGTCGGGGGCGCCCAGGCGATCGTGATCGGGGTTCCCCTGGCCCTCGGGTTCGGGGTGCTGGTGGCGGTGATCCTGGGGATCATGCTCATCGCCGGACTGGTGTTCGTCGCGGTGGCGAAGCGCCGGTGATCGCCCTGGACGCAGCGCCGCCGCCGGCCATCGTGATGCCCGTGCGTGCCCGTCAGTCTGCGCGCGAGTCGCAGACCTTTGACCAGGACGTGGGCGCGCTGACCGGCCAGGCCTGGCTGCGGGCCATCCGCTGGCGACCCCTCGCTGCAGGATTCGTGCAGGCTCCGCTGGTCGCGGTGCTGGATACCGGCGTGGCCCCGGGTGCGGCCGGGCTGGCCAACCGCGTGGACACCGAGCGCGCGGCGTCGTTCGCATTCGGCGATGGGAACCCCCTCGCAGATGCGCAGGGACACGGCACGATGGTGGCCAGCATCATCTCCACCGTGGCCTCGGGTTCCGAGGCCACGCCCGGCGTGCGCATCCTGCCGGTGCAGATCGCCGGTCCGGGCGGCGAGACCTCGGCCCAGGCCGTGGCCGATGGCATCCGGTACGCGATCTCGCGCCGGGCGCGCATCATCAACCTCAGCCTCCAGGGCAGCAACCGGTCGAAGGTGGAGCAGGACGCCATCGACGAGGCCGTGCGCAAGGGCATCCTCGTGATCGCGGCCAGCGGCAACACGGGCAAGGACACCTGCGGGGTGAAGGGCATCACGCAGTGCGAGTACCCCGGTGCGTACCGGCACGTGCTGGCGGTGGGCGCCACGGACGAGGGCGGAGCGGCCCTGCCGGAGAGCACGCGCGGCATGCACGTGGCCCTGGCTGCCCCGGGTCGCGATATCACCGCCGCCAGTGCGCGCGGGCCCGAAGGCGGGCCGAGGTTCGAGACCCGCACGGGCACCTCCATGGCCGCCGCGGTGGTGACCGGGGTGGCCGCCCGCCTGCTGGTGGCACGGCCCACCCTGACGCCCTCGCAGCTCACCGAGATCCTCATGGCGAGCGCGCGGGGGGGCCGAGGCGCCCTGGACCGCGCGCGCGGCGCGGGGGTGGTGGACCTGCCGCGGTCACTCGCCATGCGCCCCCCGGCCCTCGATGCCCGTGAGCCCGACGACGATGCCCCTGGGGCCCGACGCCTGCCGGCCCTGGTGCGTCCCGGCTACTCGTTCGGGCAGCGCTCGGGAATGCTCCGCACCTGGGCCGATCTGCGCGACTACTCGGTGGTCAACCTCAAGAAGGGGCAACTGATCACGGCGGAGGCCACCGTGGCGCGCGGCAACGACGTCGACCTGTACCTGTGGAAGCCCGGAACGCCGCTGTACCGCGGCGGGGCGAAGTTCGCGCGGAAGTGGCTGGTGGCGGGGTCCGTGAACAAGGGATCCACGGAGACGCTGACCCGGCGCGCGGACCGCACGGGTGCCTACCTGGTGGAGGTGCGGCTGGCCGGTGCGCAGCGCCTCGTGCGGCCGCGCTACGTGGTGACGGCCACCGTCACGCGCTGACACCGCCGCTGCGCGGGGCTGTTGCGGATTCGCCACATGTGGTGGCGATGGACCGTGAAACCGGCTTTCATGGGCCGATGGCCACCACCGGCACCACGCCGCGCGACCTGTCGGACCCCGCGCTCTATGTCAACCGCGAGTTCTCGTGGCTGGACTTCAACGCCCGCGTCCTCGCGCTCGCGGCCGATCCGGCGCAGCCGCTGCTGGAGCGCTGCAAGTTCCTCGCGATCTTCTCGAGCAACCTGGATGAGTTCTTCATGGTGCGCGTGGCCAGCGTGATCGGGGCGCTGGAGGCCGGCCGCCCGTCCTCGACGCCCGACCGCCTGTCGCGCGAGCAGGTGCTTGCAGGGATCCGCGAACGCGTGCTGGAGCTGGTGGACCTGCAGGCGTCGGTGTGGCGTGACGACGTGCGCCCGGCACTGGCGGCGGAGGGCATCGTGGTCGCGAACATCGACGACCTGCCGGGCGGCGCGCAGGCCGATCTGCACAGCAGGTTCGAGCGCGAGATCGAGCCGGTGCTGATCCCCCTTGCGGTCGGCCCCGGTCTGCCGTTCCCGTACATCAGCGGCCTGTCGCTGAACCTGGGGCTGACCGTGCGCGACCCCCACACCGGCGAGTCACGCTTCGCGCGCGTGAAGGTGCCCCGCATGCTGCCGCGGTTCGTGCGCGGCGGCGACATGCTGGTGCCCGTGGAGCAGGTGATCGCCGCCAACCTCGGGCGGGTGTTCCCGGGCATGGAGATCACCCGCCGCGTGCTGTTCCGGGTGACGCGCGACGCCGACTTCTCGATCTCCGACGAGGCGGACGACCTGCTGAACGCGGTGGAGCGCGAACTGAGCCGGCGCCGCTTTGGCGGCCCGGTACGCGTGGAGGTGGAGGCCCGCAGCAGCGATACCCTGCTGGAGGAGATCAAGGATGGCCTCGGCGTGGCGGATTCCGAGGTGTATCCGATTTCGAGCCTGCTCGACCAGACCGCGCTGCGGCAGGTGGCGGCGCTCGACCGTCCGGACCTGAAGGACCGGCCGTGGGAGCCGCGGGTGCCCGCGCGCCTCATGGGCGGGCGCGACGACGGCGACATCTTCGCCGAGATCCGCCGCGGCGACATCCTCGTGCACCACCCGTACGACTCCTTCGAGGCCAGCGTCGCCCGGTTCGTGCATGAAGCCGCCGACGATCCCGACGTGGTCACCATCGAGCAGACCCTCTACCGCACCAGCGGTGACACGCCCATCGTTCCCGCCCTCATCCGTGCAGCCGAGCGGGGCAAGGGGACGGTGTGCCTGGTGGAGCTGAAGGCGCGCTTCGACGAGGAGCAGAACATCCGGTGGGCGAAGGCGCTCGAGCGTGCGGGCGTCCATGTGGTGTACGGACTGCCCGGGCTGAAGACCCACGCGAAGCTGTGCCTCGTGGTGCGGCGCGAGGGCAATCGCCTGCGCCGCTACGCGCACATCGGCACCGGGAACTACCACCCCACCACCTCGCGCCTCTACACCGATACGGGGCTGTTCACGTGCCGTGAGGACGTGGTGGACGACGTGGCCGACCTCTTCAACTACCTCACCGGCTTCGCGCGTTCCCCGGAATACCGGCGGGCGCTGGTGGCGCCCGAGCACCTGCGCGACGGCCTCCTCGAGCAGATCGACCGGGTCACCGAGCGCCAT
The DNA here is from genome assembly GCA_964584485.1 of uncultured Bifidobacterium sp. Classification (GTDB taxonomy): domain Bacteria; phylum Actinomycetota; class Thermoleophilia; order Miltoncostaeales; family Miltoncostaeaceae; genus SYFI01. The sequence goes on along the minus strand of CAZPAT010000008.1, from coordinate 13,041 downwards.
GGGCAGGGGCACCCCGGGCACATCCGCATGAAGCTGAACTCGCTCATCGATGGCCGGCTGATCCAGGCGCTGTTCCGGGCCTCATGCGCCGGTGTGCCCGTGGATCTCTGCGTGCGCGGTATCTGCGGGTTCGTCCCGGGCGTCCCGGGCGTGAGCGAGAACATCCATGTGCTCTCGGTGGTCGGGCGCTTCCTCGAGCACTCCCGCATCTTCGCGTTCATCAGCGGCGGCGAGCGCGCCGTGTACACGGGCTCCGCGGACATCATGGCCCGGAACCTCGATGACCGCGTGGAGATGGTGGCGCCGGTGGACGACCCGGTGCTTGCTGACGAACTGATGGCCGTGCTGGACATCATGTTCGCGGACACCGCGACCGCGTGGCGCCTGCACCCCGACCGCTCCTGGGAGCGGGTGCGCCCGGAGGGGGGCGCTGCCCCGTTCTCGAGCCAGCAGGCCTTCATGGACATGGCATCGGGCCGTCCGGAGGCCCTACCGGCGGACGACCGCTGACCTGCGGCCACGCGCTATGGTGCGCCCTGTGAGCACCGAGAATGCAGAGACCACATCGGCCGAGGACGCCGCCCCCACATGGACGCCGGGCGACCGGCCGGTGTTCAACTCGCCGGCTGCGGACCTGAACCAGTTGCGCAACGAGGCCAAGCGCATCGCCGACGCGGCCCCCGGGCAGCCCGTGCATGACGCCGTCCTGGCCCGTGCCCGCGCTCTGGCCGCAGCGCTCGACCACGACCTGGGGCTCCCGCCGGTGGCGAACGGCCTCGCGTATGCCGACCTGGCAGTGCTGCTCTCCCAGAGCCGCTAGCCCCGGGCGGGGCACCTGATGCGCGTTGCGCGCAGCCTGTGGCACCTCACCGCGGCCGTTGCCGGCCGCGTGGCACGGCATTCCCAGATGGCCCGCGCCAGCCAGTTCGCGTACGTGTCGTTCGTGGCGTCCATCCCCTTCGCATTCGTGCTCATCTCGATCATCGGACTGGTCGCGAGCCCGCAGTCGTACTCCACGCTGGTGGACAACACCCGCGGCACGGTGCCCGACCAGTTGGCCGACTTCCTCGACGGCCTGCTCCAGGCGGCGTCCTCCAGCGCCGGGCAGTCGATCCTGTTCCTCGTCCTGGGTCTCGTCACCGGCCTGTGGCTGGCGGGCAACGTGGCCGGGTCGCTGATGGACGGCCTCGATGATGCCTTCGAACGACCGCATCGCCCGTGGCTGAAGGGGAAGGCCCGCGCGCTATCGCTGGCCTTCGCCACGGCGCTGGTGGTGGTGCTCACGACCATCCTGGCCGTGTTCGGGCCGGGGGTCCTTCAGTGGGTCGTCGAGTATGTCGGCGCGCCGCGATCCACCCAGGTGGTGATCCAGGTGGTGGTGTCGCTCACCGGTGCCCTCATCTTCTGGGGCTACCTGGTGCTGCTGTACCACTTCGCGCCCAACGGGCAGCGCATCCCCATGCGCAGCGCCCTGCTGGGCGCGCTGGTGGGCGTGATCGGCTGGTTCATCACGGCGAACCTGTTCCGGCTGTACGTTGACAACATCGGCTCGTACAACCGCGTGTACGGCAGCCTGGGCGCAGTGGTGATCTTCCTGGTCTTCCTGTACCTGACGGCGCTCACGATCCTGATCGGCGGCGAGACCGCGGCGCAGATCGACGAGGACCAGGCCGCCTCGGAGGTGTCGACCGCCGTGCGCGCCTAGGGCGCGGCTCCCGTCCGGTGGGCGGTGAGCCGATCCCATGCAAGGTTGATTGGCCGGTTCAGCAACCACACCATCAGGCACCAGCCCCCGAGGATGGGCGCGAACGGGATGGCCAGCAGGAACACGATGCCGCCGATGATCACCACCGACGTCCAGTGGCCGAACGCCAGCCGCCCGATGGCGCCCAGCGAGAACGTGGCCAATGACATCAGCCCCGCGTACACGCCCACCGACAGGTACGAAGGATCCTCGGCGGCGAAGAACTCCAGGCCGAACGGAACCAGGCAGATGCACGCCACGAATGCCATGTTGGCCGCAAGCTCCGGGGTGGTGAGCTTCTCCGGCAGCCTCTTGAAGACGTCATGGTGATGGCGCCAGAAGATCACGATCACCGCGAAGGTGATGAGGAAGTAGATGATGAGCGGCACCGTATCGCTGGCGAAGGCCTGCCCGATCGTCTCGCCGGGCGCGGGCTGCGGGGGATCGATGCGCAGCACCATCAGCGTGATGGCGACGGCGAGGATGGCGTCGGTGAACATCTCGACGCGCTGTGTGTCGTAAAGACGGTCCATGGTCAGTGCTGGCAGGCCGGGCACCAGTAGGTGGTGCGGTTGGAGGTCCCCTGCCCGCGTGATCGTACCGGGGTGCCGCAGCGGCGGCACGGGCGGCCCCGGCGTCCGTACACCCAGGTGCGCTCGCCGGGGCGTGCTGCGCCGAGCGGCGGCCGCCAGGTGCGGATGCGCCCCCGGTCGCGCACGCCGGTGGCCAGCAGCTCGGCGGCGATGCGGCCGATGGACCCCGCCTCGTCGTCGTCGAGGCCCCCCACGGGGCGCCATGGGTCGATGCCCGCGAGGAACAGGGTCTCGCTCTTGTAGACGTTGCCGATGCCACTCATCACCCGCTGGTCCATGACGGCGTCGCCCACCTCCCGCGTGGGCTCGATGGCCAGCAGCATGCGCCCGATGGCCTCGGGGTCTGCGCCGTCTCCGAGCAGGTCCGGTCCCAGGGCGTCCACCGCGGGCAGGGGCGCGCCGGGTTCGAGCAGGCGGATGACCGGTCCGCGGTACTGGGCCACCACCCCGTGGTCCGTGGCGAGCGCCAGCCACAGGCCGCGCTCCGGGGGCTCGGTTCCTGCGGGGTACGCCCGCCAGGCTCCCCCCATCCGCAGGTGCGAATGCAGAACCCGCCCGCTGCGGAACCGGAACAGGTGATGCTTCCCCTGCGCCTCCATCCGCTCCAGCACGTCACCCGTGAGGCGCGCGTCGATGCGCTGCGGCGCCAGGCGCGGCTCGGGCACGTGCACGCGCGTGAGCGGGCTGCCCGCGATGGCGCGGGTGAGGACGATCGCATTGCGGTGGCTCACCTGGCCCTCGGGCATCAGTCACCGGCCTCCATGCCCCGGTATCCGGCGCGGAACCCCGCCCGTTCCATGGCCGGGGCCACCGGGGAGTCCACGGCGGGACCGCCGTCGATGCGCTCGATGCGCAGTCGGCGGGACCGGTCGGCCCGGGCCCATTGCGCGAGCGCGCGCAGCCCCGGCTCGAGGAACCGGTGCCCGGGGTCGACCAGCGTGGTCATGGTGCGCCCGCCGCGCTCCACGTGCGCCACGGGAACGCCGTCCGCCAGCACCACCTGGGCGCCGAACACGCGCGATGGCGATCGCCCGCCCTCGCGGCGCGGCCAGGGCAGTGCCGCGCCATAGGGCTGCGCGGGGTCGGCGGCGCCCAGGATGAGCACGTCCGGATCCTCATCCTCGAGGCGGTCCACCCGCAGGTCGCGAAGCCGGTCGATGGCGCCCGGCAGGGCGAACTGGGCGCCCCCGAGCCCTTCGACGAAGTAGCCGCGGCGGCACAGGCCCAGTGTCTCCATTTGGCCCAGTTCGGGGTAGACGGCACTGAATCCGCCGGGGACGCCCTCGGACAGCACGCCACCTCGCGTGACGATGCCGTGGCGGTCCAGCAGGATCTCCGCCAGCGCGCGGCGGCGGTCGGCCACCGACGGGGCGCGCTCGAACAGGGGCGCCGTGAGCGCCCACCGTCCGCCCGCGACCGCGGCGCGCCCGCCCCGCATGCGGGCGGCGCGGCCCCACGACCGCCCGCGCGGTGTCCGCGATGCCGCCGCGCGCTGCGTGCCGCGGGGCCCCGAGCGCAGTGGTGACCACAGGTCGTTCGTGGCCTCGCCGGCCCACACCAGCTCCCATAGGGCCGCGACGGCCTCGTCACGCGGGGCACCGGAGATATCGATGAGGTCATCGAGGAACTGCGCGCCGATTCCGAGTGCCCGGCGCATCCGCTCGGCGGCGTCCCCCTCGGGTGCGGCATCCGCAGGGGGCGGCCCGAATACCCCGGCGTCCTCGCGCAGGTAGATGGCCACGCGCCCGCCGCCGCCGGACCCCAGGGATCCCGCGCCCACCCAGGCGATCTCGCCCGCGGCGGCGAGCTGGTCGAGCCACGCGTGTGAGTAGCTGCCCAGCCGGCGGGGGAAGGCTTCTCCCTCCCACTGCGCTGCCGGCAGGGCGATGCCCTGCAGGCCCGAGATGACGTCGCGAAGCGCATCCGGTCCTGGCGGGGAGTCGGGGTGGTCGATCCGCTGCCACCGCGGCAGGAAGCGCGCGAGCACCTCGGGGTCGGTGGGCTCCACCTCCCGGCGCAGGCGCGCCACGCTCATGCGGCGAAGCCGCCGGAGAACCTCGGGGTCGCACCACTCCTCACCCGATCCGCCCGGGCGCATCTGGCCGCGCACGAGCCCGCCCTCGGCTTCCATCAGGCCGAGGGTCTGCTCCACGAGCCCCGGGGAGGCACCCAGGCGTCGCGCGGCATCCGCGGCCCGGAACGGCCCGTGGGTACGGGCGTAGCGCGCCAGCAGGCCCTCGAGCGCACGCGGCGCCGGTTCCAGGAAGGCATCCGGCAGGCCCGCAGGGGGCATCACGCCCAGGCCGTCGCGGTACCGGCCGGCGTCCTCTGCGGCGATCAGGCGATCCTCGCCCGCCACACGGGCGCGCGCGGCCCGGCGCTCGCGCTCCAACTGGTCGACGACCTCCCGGAGCACGGATGGGTGCTCCATGCGTGCCGCGATCTCATGCTCGGTCAGGTCGCCCAGCCGCCGGAGAAGGTCATGCACACCATCCGGGCCACGCGCGGGCCGATCGGGCACCAACCCCTGCAGTTCCGTCTCCAGGTCGTCGAGCGCCGCGGGATCGATGAGTTCCCGCAGCTCGTCCTGCCCCAGCAGTTCGCGCAGCAGGTCGCGGTCGAGGGCCAGCGCCTGCGCGCGGCGCTCGGCAGCCGGGGTGTCGTCGTCGTACATGTATGACGCCACGTACTCGAACAGCAGGGCCCCGGCGAACGGCGACGCCATGTCGGTGTCCACCTCGGTCACGGCGACCTCGCGCGATGCCACGCGCGCGAGCAGGTCGCGCAGCGCCGGCATGTCGAACCAGTCGTTGAGGCACTCGCGATAGGTCTCGAGGATCACCGGGAACGACCCGTACCGGCGCGCGACCTCGAGCAGCGACGAGGCCTTCAGGCGCTGCTGCCACAGGGGCGTGCGGCGGCCCGGGTGACGGCGGGGTATCAGCAGCGCCCGCGCGGCGTTCTCGCGGAAGCGCGACCCGAACAGCGCGGTGCCCCCGAGTTCGCTGACGATCAGGTCCTCCAGGTCCTCCGGGGAGGGCAGCAGCACGTCCACGGGCGGAAGCGCGTCGCCATCCACCACGTGGCACGCGATGCCGTCATCGCTCCAGATGACATGCGGGTCGGTGCCGAGCGCCTCGCGCAGGCGGGCCTGCACGGCCAGTGCCCACGGCGCATGCACCCGGGCGCCGAAGGGGGAGAGGATGCACAGCCGCCAGTCCCCGATCTCATCCCGGAACCGCTCGATCACGATTCCGAGGTCACTCGGCACCGTTCCGGTCGCCTCGACCTGATCGCCCACGTACCGCACCAGGTTCGCGGCGGCACGCTCGTCGAACCGGCTGTCCGCGCGAAGGCGCGCCGTGGCCTCCGCCGGGTCGGCCCCTGCGATCTCGCGCGCCATCCGGCCCACCGCGGCGCCGAGCTCATATGGACGTCCCACGCCCTCGCCCCGCCAGAACGGCACGGCGCCCGGTGCGCCCGGTGCGGGCGATACCAGAACCCGGTCGCGCGTGATCTGCTCGATGCGCCACGTGGACGCGCCCAGCATGAATGCCTGGCCCGCACGGGCCTCGTACACCATCTCCTCGTCCAGCTCGCCCACCCGCGTGCGTCCGTCGGCGAGGAATACGCCGAACAGGCCGCGATCAGGGATGGTGCCGGCGTTCTCCACGGCCAGCCGCCGCGCGCCATCGCGGCCCCGCACCACTCCCGCGGCGCGGTCCCACACCACCCGGGGCTTCAGGTCGGCGAACTCATCGGACGGGTAGCGGCCGGCGAGCATGTCGAGCACGCCCTCCAGCTGGTCCCGCGACAGGTCGGCGAACGGGTGGCTGCGCCGGGCGACGGCGAGGATGTCGTCCACGCCCATCGGCTCGTCGCCCGACACCATCGCCACCACCTGCTGCGCCAGCACGTCGAGGGGCAGGCGCGGCACGTGGGTCTCCTCGATCGCACCCGCCAGCATGCGCTCGACCACCGCGGCGCACTCCAGCAGGTCACCCCGGTACTTGGGGAAGATCCGCCCCGTGCTCGGCACGTCGATCCGGTGACCCGCGCGGCCCACCCGCTGGATGCCCCGGGCCACGCTGCGGGGGCTCTCCACCTGCACCACCAGGTCCACGGCGCCCATGTCCACGCCCAGCTCGAGGCTGCTGGTGGCCACCAGGGCGGGGATGCGCCCGGCCTTGAGGTCCTCCTCGATGAGCGTGCGCTGCTCGCGCGCCAGGCTGCCGTGATGGGCGCGGGCCACCTCCTCCTCGGCCAGTTCGTTCAGGCGCAGCGCCAGTCGCTCGGCTCCCCGGCGGTTGTTCACGAAGATGAGCGTGCTCCGGTGGGCACGCACCAGGTCGAGCAGCGCCGGGTACATCGCGGGCCAGATGGACCGGCGGGTGGCTCCGCCCCCGACGACGTCGAGCAGGTCCTGGCCGCCGCCGTCACCGGGCCCGCGCGCGGGCTCGGCCATCTCGCGCATGTCGTCGACCGGCACGATCACCTCGAGGTCCAGTTCCTTCACCCTGCCGGCATCGACCACGCTCACCGGCCGGGGCGCGCCGGTGGCGTCCTGCCCCCCGAGGAAGCGGGCGATCTCGCTGAGCGGACGCTGCGTGGCGCTGAGCCCGATGCGCTGCACGGGGCCCTCCGCGATCCGTTCGAGTCGCTCGAGCGACAGCGCCAGGTGGCTGCCGCGCTTGGTGCCGGCCATGGCGTGGATCTCGTCCACGATCACCCCGGTCACCCCGCGCAGGATGTCCTCTCCGCGGCTGGTGAGGAGCAGATAGAGGCTCTCGGGGGTTGTGATGAGGATGTCCGGGGGATTCCGGAGCATGCGCTGCCTCTCGGATTGCGGCGTGTCGCCGGTCCGTACCCCCACGCTGATCTCCGGGGGCGTGAGCCCCAGACGACGCGCCGACTCCGCGATGCCGGCGAGCGGCCCGCGCAGGTTGCGCTCCACGTCGTAGTTCAGCGCCTTGAGCGGCGAGATGTAGAGAATGCGCCCCGCCGCGGCGGCGCCGGCATCGTCGCCACCCTCGCTACCGAGTTGCACGGTGGCGAGCCGGTTGAGTCCCCACAGGAAGGCGGCCAGCGTTTTGCCCGATCCGGTAGGGGCGACGATGAGGGTGTGCTCCCCGGCGGAGATGTGCGGCCAGCCGCGCACCTGCGGCGGCGTGGGCTCGGCGAAGGCCCGCGCGAACCAGTCGGCGACCACTGGATGGAAGGGTGCGAGGGGCGTGGCGGCTCCGGCGGTGGCCATTGCCGGACGCTATCGCGCGCGGCCGTCGTGGCGGTCGCCGTCCGGCGGCGGCGCCCGTGCCGGCCGTGGCTATCATGCGCACCCGTGGGTTCCGACGTCCTCACGCCTCCCCGCGTGTCGCCCGGGGAAACCGGCACCGGCCCGGGCTCCGGCCTCGGCCGCCCGTGCTCGGTCATCGTGATGAATGACGACCACAACACCTTCGAGGGCGTGGCGACGATCCTGTCGCAGTTCGTGCCCGGGGTGGACTACGCGAAGGGCATGTCGTTCGCCAACGCCATCCATTCGAAGGGGCAGGCGACGGTGTGGCGGGGCGACCACGAGCGCGCCGAGCTCGTGTGGGAGCAGCTGAAGGGCGCCGGGCTCACCATGGCGCCGCTGGCCGACGGATAGGGAAGGGCACGCATGGCAGAAGAGAGCCGCAACCCGGGCACGTGGTTCGACCAGGCATCCGCCGCCGACCAGGCCGCGGCCGCAGAGCGCGAGCAGGTGACCCAGCGCGCGCTCTTCGCGCGCGTGATGTTCCTGGTGGGGGTCACGTGCGGGTTCGCCGCGGCCGGGGCCTTCATCGGCAAGGACTTCACCGGGGGATGGATGATCGGCGCGTGGGTGGTCGCCCTCGTGCTGGTGATCGCCACTGCATTCCTCAAGCGCCCGAGCGGGATGCTGGGCATGACCCTGCTGTTCGGCGTGGGGCTGTTCCTCGGCATGGCCGTGGGGCCGGTGCTCAACACCTACGTCGAGGCCGGCAGCGCGCAGGTGCTGTGGCAGGCCGCCGGGGCCACCGGGCTCTTCATCGCCGGCTTCGGGGCGTGGGGCTATGCCACCCGGCGCGACCTCGCGCCACTCGCGCGCATCGCCTTCTGGGCGCTGCTCGGGCTGATCGTGTTCGGGATCGTGCTGATCTTCGTGAACATTCCCGGGGGCCGGCTGATCTACGCGATCCTCGGCCTCGCCATCTTCGCCGTGTGGACGATGTTCGACTTCCAGCGGCTCCGCCGCTCGCGTACCGGCGATGCCGCGGTGCCGATCGCGCTGGGGATCTTCCTCGACATCTTCAACGTGTTCCTGTTCTTCCTGCAGATCTTCGGCGGGGGCGGCAGGTAGGACGGTGACCGGATCCGATGCCCTGCTCGACGCGCTCGTCGCGCAGGGCGTCGAGGTCATCTTCGGGAATCCGGGCAGCACGGAGCTGCCCCTCATGGATTCCCTCGCGCGCCCCGGGGCACCCCGGTTCGTGCTGGGCCTCACCGAGGCCGCGGTGATGGGCATGGCCGATGGCTACGCGCAGTCCACCGGCAGGCTGGGCGTGGCGCTGGTGCACGTGCAGCCGGGCATGGCCAACGCCATGAGCGGCGTGCTGAACGCGGCCCGCGCGCGCGTTCCCCTGCTGGTGATCGTGGGCCAGCAGCTGTCGGGAATGCTGCCCGGGGCGCCATTCCTGGGCGGGGAGATCGCAGGGATGGCGCGCCCCATTGCGCGGTTCGCCGAGGAGGTGCACGACCCCTCCGATCTCGGTCCCATGCTCGATGCCGCGGTGCGCAGTGCGCTCGGGCCACCGGCGGGCCCAGCCGTGCTCTCGGTACCCCTGGAGTCCCAGGCCGGGGCGTCGCCCGCGCTTCCCGCACTGCCGCGCGCACCGCGTGCCCTGCCGCCGCCGGGCGCAGAGGCGGTCACCGCCGCCGCGGGCCTGCTCGCCGGGGCGCACGATCCGGTGATCCTCGTGGGCGACGGCGTGGCCCACGCGCAGGCCGGTGGCACGGTGGCGCAGCTTGCGTGCCGCCTGGGCGCACCCATGTGGGGCGAGCCGTTCGCGGCGCGCGTGGCAGTGCCCACAGGGGATCCGCTGTGGGCGGGTCCGATGCCGCGGTTCGCCGCAGGCATCCGCGAGGTGCTGGGCGGCCACGACGTGGTACTTGCCATCGGCATGCCGGTGTTCCGCCTGTTCGGATGGAGCCCGGGTCCGTCGCTGCCGCCGGGGGTACGCCTGGTGCACATCGACGTCGACCCCGCGGAGATCGGGCGGTGCCATGACCCCGACGTCGGGATGGTGGCCGATCCGGCCGCGGCAACCGATGGGCTGCTCGCCGCGCTCGGTCCGGCGACCCCGCGGGACGATGAGCGGCGACGTCGCGCCGCGGCCGCCGTGCTCACCGCCCGGGCGAATGCGGTGGCCGCCCTGGATGCCCGCGCGGGCGCGGATGGTCCCGCCATCACCGGTGCGGCGCTCTCGCGTGCCCTCGGGCGCCGGGTGCAGCCCACGGACCTGATGGTGGACGAGGGCATCACGTCCACGCGCGACCTGCGCACTGCGCTCGGCGACCGTGCCCCGGGCAGCGTGCTGTGGCACCGGGGCTCGGCCCTGGGGTGGGGCCTGCCCGCCGCGGTCGGGGCCTCGATCGGCGATCCCGCCCGACGGGTGGTGTGCGCGCAGGGGGATGGATCGCTGATGTTCGGGGTGCATGCCCTCTGGACCGCCGCGCATGACCGGTGCCGGCTTGCGCTGGTGGTGGGCGACAACTCCGGCTACGAGATCCTGCGCGCCGGCATGGAGGGGCTCACCGGCGCGGCGGACGGCGGGTGGCCGGGGCTCGCCGTGGCGGACCCCGCGCTGGACATCGCCGCGATCTGCCGGGGGTTCGGGGCGAGCGCCGCCCATGTATCGGATCCGGCCGATCTGGATGCGGCCGTGGTGGACGTGCTCGACCTGGCCGCGGACGGTCCGGCGGTGCTGGTGGCCCGGGTGGAGGGCCGCACGCCGCCGGTGGGCGGCCCGCTGGGCCCGGCACTGGCGCCGCCGCCCTAGGAGCGGGGAATGATGGTGCCGTTCGCCGAGACGCGTGCGGAGGAGCGCCCGAAGTCCTGGCGCGAGAGCGTCGCGACGTCGCGCACGCTGCTGCCCCCGGGCGATGGGACGCCGTCGCCGGACAGGCGAACCGGGGTGAGGCGGCCCGATCGGAAGCGCCCGTCGGGGCCGAGCGTCACGCGCAGCACCCCGCTCTGCCCGGCGTAGCCCGCGGTGTTGAACACCTTGTAGCCCAGGAAGTTGCCGAGGCTGTAGGCGATCAGCCGGCCGTTCCGGAACTCCATCCCCCGCATCACGTGCGGGCCGTGGCCGATGAAGAGGTCGGCACCGGCATCCACGACGGCGCGTGCCAGCCGGCGGGTGTCGCCGCGCGGCTCGCCCAGGTACTCCTCCGCTCCCCGCGGCACCCGCCGGTGCGCGGCGCCCTCGGCACCGACATGGGCGGACACGATCACGATCGGGGCCATGGTCGCAGCCCTGCGCACCAGCGCGACCGCGCGGGGGATGTCGCGGGCATCCTGGCTCCAGCGGTACGGCGCCATGCCGATGACCGCGACCTTGGTGCCGTCATCCAGGCGCTGCACCGCGATGTCGCCGGGGCTGCCCGCGTGCTTCAGGCCCACACGGTCGAGTGCGCGGTCGGTCGACCGCATGCCCGCCGCGCCCCAGTCATTTGCGTGGTTGTTGGCCGTGGTGACCACGGTGAAGCCGGCGGCGGTGAGGTTGCGTGCGTACGACGGCGGACTGGCGAAGGCGAAGCACGAGCCGCCGGAGCCGCTTCCGCACTTGGCGCTGGGGCCGGTGGCGAGCGCCTGCTCGAGGTTGCCCAGCACCACATCGCCCCGCAGCAGGGGCTTCACGGCGGAGAACAGCCGGCGGCCTCCGGCCGGCGGCAGCCCGAATTCGGGCGTGCCCATCACGATGTCGCCGACCGCTGCCACGCTCACGTCGGCGGTGCCGGGGCCGGCCGCAGGGGCCGTGGTGGCCGGGGCGGTCGCCGCCTGCGCCTGGGTGCGCGGGGCGACCGCGACCGCATCGGCGGTAACGGCCTCGGGGGCGCCGCCCCGGCCCGCGGCGATCACGGCGCCGAGCCCCGCCACCGCGGCCACGCAGAGCACCGCGAGCACGCGGTTCTGGACGGTGCGGGTGGAGGCCCGCCGGCGCGGCCTGCGGGACGGACGGGGCTTCCTGCGGCGTGGCGGTGGGCGGTCCACGGAGTCCACGTTAGTCGCGGGTGCCCGGCATCCTGCCGTTCGTGGATGCCCCTGCCTGGGACCCCACCGCCTGCAGGGCCGTGACGAGCGCATGCTCCACCTCGCCGCGAGTGCGGCGCACTCCCAGTTCCGCGATGCCCGCCGCGAACTCTGTGAGGTGCGCGGGGGCGTTCATCGGGGCACCCACTGCGCGCGCGAGCCGGTGGGCGTCGAGCCTCATCGGCACGCCTGCCTGGATGATGGCCCCGGCCTGCCGCCGTACCTGAGAGAGGCCCAGCACCTTGCGATGGCCCGACACGACCTCCCACGGTGACATGCCCCCGAAGCACAGCGACGATGCGGGGCCGGCGTCGCCCCATGCCCGTGCCTCGTCCGGGGGCACCGCGCGCGCTCCGGGCACCCCGAGGGCGCCGAGCGTCGTCGCCACGGCCTCGCCCACCCACCGGTAGGCCGCCACAACGTCGGTGGGGAGCAGCGGGTGCCCGGTCGGGAGCACCACGTCGATCGCGATGAGGTCGTCATCCCACAGCACGGGGCCGCCGCCCGATGCGCGCGGCAGCACCTCGATGCCGGCCGCGCGGGACGAGCGCATGTCGATTGCGCCCATCTGCGCCCGCCCGCAGGTGATGGCGGGAGGGGAGACCCGGTGCACGACCAGCGCCGGGCAGTCGCCGCCGTCCAGCAGGCGCTGGGACACCGCAAGGGCATCCGCCACCGGCTGGGCATCCGGGGTGACCAGCCGCCACCCGGCGGGCGGCGCAGGCATCCCTACGAGAGGTAGGGCGCCACGCCCTCGCCCTGCTGGGCGGCGTCCATCACCATCTCGCTGATGGTGGGGTGGGCATGGATGATCTCGCCCAGGTCCCGCATGGTGTAGCCGTCGCTGATCGCCACCCCGACCTCGTGGATCATCTCCACCGCGTGCGCACCCATGATGGTGGCGCCGAGCAGCAGGTCGGTGTCGGCGTCGGCGATGAGCTGGGCGAAGCCGTCGGCCTCGCCCTCGCCCAGCGCCTTCCCGGACCCGGCGAACCGCGCCTGGCCGACCTTCACGGTGAGGCCCTGCTCCTCCGCGGTATCGCGGTTGAGCCCCACCGTGGCGATCTCGGGGTGCGTGTAAATGCACGACGGGACGACGGTGCGGTCCATGGGGATGAGATGCGGCCCCAGGATGTTCTCCGCGGCGCGCGCGCCCTCGGCAGACGCCAGGTGCGCCAGCTGCAGCCCGCCGATGCAATCGCCGACCGCCCAGGCCTTCGGGTTGGCGGTGCGGAGGAACTCATCCACCACCACGTGGCCGCGCTCGTTCACCTCGATCCCGGCGTCTTCCAGCCCGATTCCAGCCGTCTGCGGCTTGCGGCCGATGGAGATGAGCAGCTTCGCGGCGCTCAGCTCGGTGCCGTCGTCGAGGCGGATCGTGACGCCGTCAT
>CAZPAT010000007.1:2953-21374 GCA_964584485.1 uncultured Bifidobacterium sp. | reverse complement strand
CCCCCGTGGAGATCGCGGAGTACGCCGCCGAGCAGGGCGCGCAGGCCCTGGCGCTACCAGTGGGCGTGGAGCTCGAGCTGGCCGCGATGGAACCCGACGAGGCCGCCGAGTTCGCCGAGGAGATGGGGCTGGGCTCCACCCGCGGGGCCGATGCGGTGATCCAGGCTGGCTACCGGCTGCTCGACCTCATCACGTTCTTCACGGGGTCCGGTCCGCCCGAGGCACGTGCGTGGCCCATCCCCCGCGGCACCCCGGCGGACCAGGCCGCGGGCAAGATCCACAGCGACATGGAGCGGGGCTTCATCCGCGCAGAAGTCGTGCCCTGGGACAAGCTGGTGGAGTGCGGCTCGTTCTCCAAGGCACGCGACGTGGCCCTGGCCCGCACGGAAGGGAAGGATTACATCGTCCAGGAGGGTGATGTGATGCAGATCCGCTTCAACGTGTAAAGCCCGTCGCGCGGGAGCGCGGCAGCGCGCACGGCGCACTCACCAGCCGATGCGGTGTAGGGCAATCCCCATACGGGTCGCCGGAGAGTGACGTAGCATCACGTCACCCCCAAGCGGAGTCCCCGCCTGCGGTCACACCGGCCGGCGTGGGGAAATCCGGATCGGATACTCATGTCGCGCATGCGGAATGCCCTTACCGGGCTCATCGTGGCCATCCTCGGGCTCGCGTGGCTGGCGTCTGCGCACGTGCCCGGGGCAGTCGCCGTGCCAGCGGCACCCACGACGACGTCCGGGGCAACGGTGCAGGGACAGGCCGTGTCCGCAGGGGACACCATCCCCGTGCTTGGGCTGGGCGAATCCGGATTGCGGATGTCGAACGTAAGCGTGAGCTCAGCGAGCACGTTCTGCTTATCCGGGAACCATAGATGCACGGCATCTGTCGAGGCCACGGGAACGCTGACCGTCGGGGCCGACGCGACCCCGCTCGATGTGGCGATTGACTACGAGAGCGATGACGACTGGACGGTGACGATCACGGCGGGCAGCGCGGGGAGCGCGTACTTGCCTCCGCGCGGCGCGCCCATCGACCTGAACCAGGTGAGCGGCACCATCGCCATGACGAGCGGGGCCGTCACGAGCGACCTCACGGTGAGCGGCGTGACCTACAACGGCCTCTCGCTCTCGGGCACTGCGGAAATCTCCGCCGCGGGCATCACGGCGACCGTCTCCCTGAGCAGCGTCCCCGCCGCCTCCGGCGGGGCGACGGGCGGCCTGGTGGTGACCCTGTCGAATTCCGCGCCGCCATCGCTCGCACTTCAGTTGGGCGGGGCCGGGAGCACCACGCTGATCCCGGTGACCATCGACTTCACCGACAGTGCCAACTGGACGGCGTCTATCCCCGATGGGACCGACCTTCCGACCGCCACCTACCCGGCCACGATCTCGGGCAGCATCACGAAGTCGAACGGGGTGACGTCAGCATCGCTCGACGTGACCGCGCAGATCGGCGACTCGTCACTTGACCTGTCGGCGACCCTCGCGCCCGGCGCCATCACGGCAACTGCCACGGCGACCAACCTCACGCTCACCACGCTCACCGGGCAGGCGGCGAGCGGTGGGTCCACCAGCAGCAGCATCGTGCTGACCACGGGCACGGTCACGGTGTCCACGCAGGCGCGAAATGCGTCGATGTCGGGAACATTCGATATCGGCGGTGCCACCGTGACGACCTCCGGTAGCTACGCGAGTGCGACCGACTGGAGCATTTCCATCGCCGCGAACAGCGCGACGGACTCGGGCCAGACCATCGGGTACCGCGGTGCCAGCGTCGACGCATTGAGCGGCACCGTCACGATGACCAGCGGGGGCCTGACCACGAGCCTCGCCGTGTCGGGGGTGACGGTCGGCGACGCCACGATGGACATGACCGCGACCATCTCGAACCAGGGCATCGAGGCAAGCGCGACGGTGCAGGACCTGACCGTCAGCGGGTTTGAACTCGAGACCGCCACCATCACGGTGTCGACGATCAGCCCCGCCGCCGCGATCACGGCATCCCTGGTGACAGATGCGGGCACCTTCGATGTGGACATGTCCGTCGCCCAGGCCACGGGCACGGGATGCAGCAACTGGAGTTGCTACGACCTGACCATCTCGGCGACCGGTGCGGATCTGGCAGCCGGTAGCGAGGACTTCTACCTGCAGGCGTTCGGCTTCACGTGGTCGTCCACCGTGCCGGCGAGCGGGTGCAGCACCATCGACGTCTCGGTGAGCGGCACGGCAGTCATGGGCAATGACACCTACGACCTGCAAGACGCGGAGATCGGCATCTCGTGCTCGACGCTGACGAAGTTCGTCTTCGACCTCGAGGTCTCGCATACGCCGTCGTACACCAACGACGGCGGCGGCACGACGAAGACACTGCTGCTGGAGGTGAACTGGTTCGGCGACGGCACGGACTCGCCGTACCAGCAGACCTTCGGGAGCACGGGCCAGTTCAAGGGTCCGTCCTACGACTACGCCGACGGCTTCTTCGGATCGATCGACCTCAGCTACAAGAGGAGCTTCTCCGAGAAGTACGACGGCAGGACGTTCAGCAAGGACATCGAGGTGGGCATCGGCTTCAACCTCGCCGTGTACCAGGCGACGAGCGGTGCGGCGTGGACCGTGGATGTCGGCGCGATGGGCTACTTCGACGCCGACCGCGTATCCGGTGACATCGACTGCGACTTCGAGGCCTCCCCCTCCGTGGACTTCACATGCAGCGGGAAGATCCGCGTGAACCCGAGCTGGGCCGGGGTGTACCACCACGACTGGAACAACCTATGAGCCGACAGCACGCAGGCCTCGCAATTGCCGCCGCGCTACTGGCAGCCATGCCCGCGGTGGCGACCGCGGCTCCGCCGTCGCGCGGCATCGGCGCCGAGCTCCCGGCCCGGGCCTTTCAGGCGTGGTGCACGAAATCGTCCCTGTGCACCTATGGCGTGGCCGACGCGAAGGGCCCTGCGGCGCTTCGGAGCGCGCGTATCCGATGGGTTGGCGCCGATGAGCCACTCACCGCGGCCCAGGTGCGCCGGGCAGGCGGCCCGGTCGCGTACTACCCCGCAATGCTGTCGGGTATCGCGGTGGCGGTAAACGTGCCCGGTATCGCCGGCCACAACATCGACCTGCGCGGCACGACAGTGGCCGAGATCTTCTCCGGCGTCATCCGCAACTGGAACGACAAGCGCATTCGCCAGACGAACCTGCGCCACCACATGCCGCAGGATCTGCCGATCACGCTGTGCGTGCCGGCGCGGCGGTCGGGTGAGTCGTGGGACTTCAGCCGGTACCTGTCACGCGTGAGCGCCGCCTACCGGCGCCGCGTGGGTGGCGCGTCGCTCACGCCGCGATGGAAGGGTGAGCGCATCGTGCGCGTGCCGCGGATCATCGCAGTCGGGGAATGCATGACGGCGAACAGCGGGGCGATCACCTTCCTGCCCGTGGCCGACGCCGCCCGTGAGGGACTCGCCCGGGATGTCGTGGCCGTCGGCAAGCGCGAGCGGGTCACGTACGGCCGCGGTGCCACGGCGAAAACGGTGGTGCGCAACGTGTTCACGCACCCCACCGAGACAGCGGTCCGGAGGGCTGGTGACCATGCCGGCAGGCGCGCCCGCTCGAACCTGACGGTGGACCTGCTGAACAGCGCGGCACCCGGCGCGTATCCCATCACCACCGTGGCATACGCCGTGACCCGGCGTGACCGGCGCCTGGATGCGGCCACGCGCCGCACCCTCACCTACTTCCTCAGCACACGGGCTCAGGACATGCTGCAGGGCCTGGGCTACGCGCCGCTTCCGGACAGCCTGCTGTCGCGGGCACGGGCGCAGCTCGCCGCGGCGAAGTAGCGCAGCGTCAGTCGTCGAGCTGGCTGGCGCCCTCCATGCGGGCCTTGACGCCTGCCTCCATCGCGTTGGCGCGCCACAGCGCCACCGCCTCGGGTGATGCCTGCCCCACGTGCTGGCCCGCAGGCGGTCCGTGATGCCACGAGACCACGTGGAGCAGCGGCAGCCGGCGGTCGTCGCCAAGGCCCGTGGCCTGGGCGGCCTGGTCCACCATCTGCAGGCCGATGGGAAGGTGGCCGAGCGCCCGGCCCTCGGCGCTCTGCTCCACCGTGGCGGAACGCACCTCCCAGTTGCGGGTGTGGCCGACGTCATGGAGCAGCGCCGCGCACAGCAGCAGGTCGGGATCCAGCCGGGGGTGCCAGGTGGTGAGGCTCTGGCACAGCATGGCCACTCCCACCGTGTGCTCCACCAGGCCGCCCAGATAGGCGTGGTGACCCGACCGGGTGCATGGAACCGTCCGCCACGCCTCGGCCAGCACCGGATCGCCGGTCATGGCATCGAGAAGGGCGCGCAGGCCGGGATCTGCGACCTCATCGCCCAGCCCGAGCACGAAGCCCCACATGTCTTCCGGGTCGCGGTGGCTGCGGGGAAGCAGGTCGACCTCGGCGTCGGCGGCCTCGGCCGGTCGCAGCGAGCGCACGCGGAGCACGCTGCGGCCACCGCGATCGGTGACCTCGCCCGTCACGCGCACGCGGTCACCCTCCTCGAACTGACCGGCGAACCAGTCGGGCTCGTCGAAGATGACGGCGGGGATGGTGCCGGTGGCGTCGCCCAGGGTCAGCGCGAGGTAGGGCGATCCCTTGCGGCTCATGCGCCGCTCCTTGCGGCGGACGGCGAACACGCCCTCCACAGGGCGCCCGGGCTCGAGGGTTGCCATAGGGCTCAACCTAGCGGTCCTGCGCGGGGCAGATCATGTTGAAGTCGCACGTACGGCATGCCCATCCGGGCGCGGGATCGAACCGACCGGCCGAGATCGAATCGGCCACATCGCGCACGCGCTCCATGGCCTCGGCACGCTCCACGCCATCGGGGTGGACATTCCGCACCTCGCCATCGAGCACGTACTCGAGCGTGGCGCCCCGGGGCTCGATGCCCCAGGCGTCGCGCGCGCCCTCGATATAGGTGATGAGCACGAGGCGCCCGGCCTCGGTCTCGCGCGCGGGCGCACGCCCGCTCTTGTAGTCGACCAGCTGGTGGCCGCCCTGCGGGTGCGCGTCGATGCGGTCGATGCGCCCGTGGATGATGTGCGGACCCACGCCCAGGCTGAACGCGCGCTCCACGCCCACCGGGCGCACGCCCGACTTACGCACCCGCTCGAGGTACCGGGGGATGTGTTCGCGCACGCGATCCAGCGCCTGCCTCCCCACGGCCGTGTCGGCGGCCCCCCGGCCCTTCATCTCGGCTGCGAAGCGGGCGATGACCCGGTCGGCCCCGTCCTCCGGGACGCCGTCGCGGAAGCAGGCCTCGAGGGCGGCGTGAATGGAGTTGCCGATGGCGCGATTCGGATCCCACCGGGCGGGGACGCGGTCGACGGAGGCGAACCGGTAGGCCAGCGGGCACGAGAGGTAGCGGGCCACGTCGGTGGGGCTGAGTTGCAGCCCCGGCCGGGGCACGCGCGGCTCCGGAGTGGGCGGCTCGGCGGGTGCAGGACCTGCCAGCACGTCGGCGCGTGCCACCACCAACGCCCGGGCGGCATCGGCCGCCGCGTCGGCCAGGGCCAGGGCATCGTCGCCACCGCCTGCAGCCCCCTCGGCGGCGCGGCTCACGGCATCCTCAAGCCGCGCGCGCGCCGTGGCGAGGGCGTCGAGGACGGCGCGGTCGGGCGCAGCGCCGACGTCGGCCCATGGCGGGTCGCCGAGGGCGGATCGTGCCTCCTCGGCGAACGGCGAGGGGTGCTGCGGAATGCCGGTGTCGCCCGCCGTGAACGTGCACAGGTAGAGATGCCGCCGCGCGCGGGTCATGGCCACATAGGCAAGGCGCCGCTGCTCGGCCACGTGGGCGTCCTTCCCCCGCGGCAGGGCCTCGGGAAGAAGGGCGTCGGGGATGTCGGTCCGCGCCCGGTCGCGTCCGGGGAAGTTGAACCGGGTCAGGCCGAGCACCCACACGGCGTCGAACTCCAGCCCCTTGGACTGGTGGATGGTCATCACCTGCACGCCCAGCCGTTCCGGGGTGCCTCCCGACGCGCGGAAGCCCACCCCCGCGAGGCCGTCGAGGTGGCGCACCAGCGCCGGCGCATCCATGCCGGGGTTGGCCGCCACCACCTCGTGCGCGAGGCGCTCGAGCGATGCCAGGTCCGCCAGCCGTGCAGCACCCTCGGCACCGCCCAGCGCCAGTGCGCGAACCCGGATACCCGTGCGGTCGAGGACCTCGCGCACCAGGTCGAGCGGGGCGGCCACGGCGGCGGTGCGCCCCAGGTCATCCAGCAGTGCCCGTGCGGCGGGACTCCCGGCCAGGTCGCCCAGCGGCCCGGTGATGTGCGTGCCCGCCGCCGCGGCCTCGCTCACCGCCTGGGCGGCGGGCGCCCACGGCAGGCCCAGCGACGGGTCGGTGGCCACGCGCAGGTGGGCGATGGCGTCGGTGGGGTCGGTGGCCGCCCTCATCCATGCGAGGGCCAGGCGCACCTCGCGGCGGTCGAACAGATCCGTGCCGCCGTGGACCTGATGCGGGATGCCCGCCTGCTCCAACTCGGCCACGATCACGCGCCCCTCGGTGCGTACCGCCTTCATCAGCACCGCCATCTCCTCATAGGGAGTGCCCTGCTCGGCGAGCCGCAGGATCTCCGCGGCCACCGCGCGCGCCTGGCCGGCGGGGTCGGGCGCGCGCCAGAACTCCGGCGGGGGTCCCTCCGCACCGGGAAGGGCCCGGAGCACCTTGGCCTCGCGCGCGGCGATGGGTTCCACCACCGCATGCGCGGCGTCGAGGATGGCCTGCGTGGAGCGGTGGTTCGTCTCCAGCCGCACCACGGGCGCATCGGGGAACCGCATGCGGAAGTCGGCCATGTTCTTCGCGGAGGCTCCGCGGAAGCGATAGATGCCCTGGTCATCGTCACCCACCACCACCAGCGAGTCGGAGCGCTGGCTCACCAGGTACAGCAGTTCGGCCTGGGCGTGGTTGGTGTCCTGGAACTCATCCACCAGCACGTGCCGCGTGCGGGACCGTGCGATGTCGAGCAGGTCGGCGTGCTCGGCCAGCAGGTCCATGGCGCGGGTGATCTGCCGGCCGAAGTCCTCCATGCCGAGCTCCGCGAGCCACTCGTCGTGCAGCCGGAACACGCGGGCGAACTCCACCTCGCGGCGGGCATCTGCGGCGTCGCGGCTGCTGCGCGCACCGTCGAGCGCAGCCTGCGCCCAGGAGGCGTAGCGCCGGGGGTCCACCCGCTCATCCCGGCAGCGATCGATGCGATCGATGAAGCCGCGCACCACCTGCACGGGGTTGGTGCGCAGGTCGCTGGCCCGATCGGACAGCTCCAGGTCCACGAGGCGGTCGAGCAGCACCAGCACCCGCTCCTCGGTGCCGGCGGGTTGCAGCACCGGTGCGAGGTCGCGGTCGGTGCCGAGTGTCCGCACCAGGTCGAGGGCGTAGGAGTGGAAGGTGGTCACGCGCAGCGTCTCGTGGCTGCCGGGGATCATGGCCTCGGCGCGCTCGCGCAACTCCGCCGCGGCCTTGGCGCTGAACGTGAGGGCCAGGACATCCACCGGGTCGGCACCCTCATTCACCAGCCACGCAAGCCGGTTGCACAGCACGCGCGTCTTGCCCGCGCCCGCCCCCGCGAGCACCAGCATGGGGCCGGCCCGGTGGGTGACCGCCTGGCCCTGCTGCGGTGTGAGGTCCTCGGTCAAAGGACGCCTCATCCTAAGCCGCAGGACGGACGCCCCCGGTAACCCCGGGGTCAGGCTGCCGCGGCCGGGTTGGTAGGGTGACGTCCTGTGACCGATGACTTCCGTGGGGCCCGCGTCCGCCCCTTCCGCGCACTCGTCTTCGACCCGTCGGTGGCCGGGGACATGCAGACACTGGTGGCGCCGCCGTACGACGTGATCGGCCCGGAGTACCGGGACGAGCTGGCGTCGCGCAACCCGTGGAACGTGGTGGGCATCGACCTGCCGTCGATCCCGTACGAGACCGTGGCGGCGACCATCGCCGACTGGACCGCGCGTGGCGTGCTGCGGCGGCACGACGAGCCGGTGATGATCGCCTGGACCCAGGAGTTCGACCTTCCGGACGGCAGCCACCGCACGCGCAGCACGCTGGTGGCCGTGGTGGGCGCCGAGCCGTACGAGGCCCGGGTGGTGCGCCCGCATGAGCGCACCCACGCGGGGCCCAAGGAGGAGCGCCTGCGGCTGATGAACGCCACGAAGGTGCAGTTGTCCCCGGTCTTCGGCCTGTACCCCGACCCCGCCGGCGAGGCGTGGGCGGCGGCGGCCGTGGACGGCGAGCCCGACGCGGTCATCACCGACGACGACGGCACCGTGCACCGCCTGTGGACCATCGCCGATCGCGATCGCCTGGCGGCAATCGAGCAGGCCCTGGCCGGGCGGTGGATCCTGATCGCCGACGGACACCACCGGTACGAGACCGCGCTCGCATACCGGGACGCGCGACGTGCGGAGGAGGGCGACGGGGATGATGAGCGCCCGTACGACTTCGTGCTGATGGGCCTGACGTCGCTGGACGACGACGGCCTGGTGGTGCTTCCCACGCACCGCGTGCTGGCGGAGTGGCCGGCAGGGGCGGAAGACCACCTTGACACCGTGCCCGTGGACAGCACCCTCGACGCCCTGGAGGCTGCCCTGGCCGCGGCCCCGCCCGACCTGGTGGCGGCCGGCCTGGTGCTGCCCGACCGCGCCATGCTGCTCACCACCCCGCGCGCGGGGGCCACTGCCGCGGAGCGACTGGACCTCGCCGTGCTCGAGAGGGACCTGCTGGTGCCCGCGCTGGGAGGCGACCAGGCCCACCTGGCGCACGAGGGACTGCTCACGTACACCAAGGACGCGCGTGACGCATGGGACACCGTCCGCTCCGGTCGCGCGGCAGCCGCGCTGATCGTGCGCCATATCCCCAGCGACCA
Organism: uncultured Bifidobacterium sp.; assembly: GCA_964584485.1. Taxonomy (GTDB): domain Bacteria; phylum Actinomycetota; class Thermoleophilia; order Miltoncostaeales; family Miltoncostaeaceae; genus SYFI01. The sequence goes on along the minus strand of CAZPAT010000007.1, from coordinate 12,480 downwards.
GGTGGCCGCGGTGGCTGAGGAGGGCGGCGTGATGCCCCAGAAGTCCACCTACTTCTTCCCCAAGCTGCTCTCGGGCGTTGCGTTCCAGCCGCTGGCCGACTGACCCGGACGACGCCGCCTGGGTGGAGGTGCTCACCCGGGCCGCCGACCGGGCTGCCGAGGCCGTCGCCGCGATCCCCGCTGCGGACCGCGGCATGGAGGTGGGTCGCGGAGAGGGCGGCGACACCACGCTGGTGATCGACCGCGACGCCGAGGCCGCCATCATCGGGGTGCTGGAGCAGGCGAATGCGCAGGGCATGCGCTTCGACCTGATCTCCGAGGAGGTTGGCCACCGGGCGTTCGATGGCGACGGGACCCTGGTGATCGTGGACCCGATCGACGGCAGCCGCAACGCGCGTCGCGGGCTGCCGGAGGTTGCCGTGTCGCTGGCGGTGACAGACGGGCCGCGACTGTCCGACGCGCGGGTGGGCGTACTGCGCCACCTGGGCACCGGTGAGACCGTGGTGGCTGTCCGCGGCGAGGGCGTCCGGGTGGACGGCGCCCCCATGCCGGCGCGCCCATACCGCGGGCTGTGGCTCGCGGTCGTGGAGGGCGCATCGCCGCGGCGCCTTGCCGCGGCGATGCAGCACCTCTCGCACACCAGCCGCATCCGCAGCCTCGGCTCGCTGGCGCTGTCGATCCAGCACGTGGCGCTGGGGCGCCTCGACGGCCTCGCGGTGCTCCGCCCCGGACGCGTGGTGGACATCGCCGCCGCGATGCTCATTGCCCGCGAGGCCGGGGTGATCGTGACAGACGAACACGGCGCGCCCCTCGATGCCGAGGCCGACATGGACTGGCGCGGGGCCATGGCCGTTGCACGCGTGCCGGACGACGTGGAACCGCTGACCGCTGCCGTCCGCGCGGCACTGGCCGCGGGAGCACGCCGCTGATGCTGCTGCAGGTGGCGACATGGCTGCTGGTGGCGGCGGTGGTGCTGGTGGTGATCCGCCTGTTCGTCCGCACCGCGGCCACCTTGGGCAAGGTGCTCGTGATCGCGGCGATCGTGCTCCTGGTGGCCGCGGTGGTACTCGGGATGATCGGTCCGCTCACGGCCTAGCATCGGGTCCATGCCCCGCGAGTACCACGACCCCACCACCGAGGCCGACGTGGCCGAGGTGTATGCCCAGCAGGCACGGCTCACGCGCAAGGTGGGGCGCGGCATGCTGGTGTTCGCCCTGGTGTGGTTCCCCGCGCTGCTCATCGTGCCGTACGTGTTCAAGATGGGCGCGGTGCCCTCGCTTGCGTTCGCCACCATCGCCGCGGTTGCGAGCATGGTGATCATCGAGCACTTCTGGATGAAGCCCCGCGCAGCGGAACGCGACCGCTACGGCGACACCCCCCCGCCGCCGCGTGAGTACCAGTCGCAGCTCGGCCGGTGGCTGCGGGACGTACGCGACCAGGTTCAGAAGTAGCTGCGATACGCTCTCAGCGTGCAGATGTCCGCTGAGAGCGAACATAGTGTCGGATCCCTCCTCGGGGAGGCGCTTCGCACCCGCCGGGATGAGTCCGGCCTCTCGCTGCGCGCGGCCGCCGAACGTGCCGGAATGAGTCCGGCGCACCTCTCGGAGGTCGAGCGGGGGATCAAGGAGCCGTCCCTCGGGGCGCTCGCCCGCATCGCCGATGCCATCGGCGTGGGACCGGGCGAGGTCTTCCTCGACCTGGCCATCGCGCTTGGCGCGGCACCGCCACGGCCCGCGCGCCGCCCGCTCGGCTTCGCCCCGGACCCCCGGGACGAGATCGAGTGGGCCGCCGGCCGACTGCACCGGGACGACCTGCGCGCCTTCGCGGCGTTCGGGGCGTTCCTCGCAACCCAGAGAACCGGAAACGACGAAGGAGTCACCACCGCATGAGCCCTCTCATCCCGATGGTCATCGAGCAGACCGCCCGTGGCGAGCGCTCGTTCGACATCTACTCGCGCCTGCTCAACGAGCGCATCATCTTCCTGGGCACCCCGGTGGATGACCAGATCGCCAACCTCATCGTGGCCCAGCTGCTGCACCTGGAGAGCGAGGATCCCGACAAGGACATCTCGCTCTACATCAATTCGCCGGGCGGCTCGGTGTACGCGGGCCTGGCCATTTACGACACGATGAACTTCATCAAGCCCGACGTGCAGACCATCTGCTGCGGCATCGCGATGAGCATGGGCGCACTGCTGCTGGCCGGCGGGGCCGCGGGCAAGCGCATGGCGCTGCCGAACAGCCGCATCCTGATCCACCAGGTGCTCTCCGGGTTCCAGGGCCAGGCGACGGACATCGAGATCCACGCGCGCGAGACGCTCAACCTGCGCGCGCGCCTCGACCAGATCCTCGCCCAGCACACCGGAAAGAGCGAGGAGCAGATCCACATCGACTCCGAGCGCGACCGGTTCTTCACCGCCGAGGAGGCCGCGGAGTACGGCCTGGTCGACCGCGTGATCGAGAGCCACTAGGGCCATGAGGGGACAGTCCCTCCCCCCGGGGACAGTCCCCGGGGGGAGGGACTGTCCCCTTTCGCGCGGCGCCCGCACGCAGGCCGCACAGGGCGTGACGGGGCCTAGGCTGCACCGCGGTGAGTGACGTTCCTGCCATCCGCGCCCAGGGCCTCGGCAAGTCGTATGGCGCCGGGGTCATGGCGCTCGAGGGCATCGACCTCGAGGTGGCACCCGGGGAGAGGCTGGGCTTCCTGGGCCCGAACGGCGCGGGCAAGACCACCTTCATCCGCTGCGCGCTCGGAATCCTGAACCCCACCGCGGGCAGCATCGCCATCCGGGGCCACGACGTCACCCGCGATCGGATGGCGGCGCTGGCCGAGGTGGGTTATGTGCCCGGCGACCTCGGGATGATCCGCGCGGTGAGCGGGCGCCGAATGCTCGACGCACTGGCCGCCCTGCATCCGCGGCCACCCGTGCTGCAGGACCGCCTGCTCGCGGCGCTGGAGCTCGGCCCCGACGACCTGCGCAAGCGCATCCGTGACTACTCCACGGGCATGCGGCAGAAGCTGGGACTGGTGGCGGCCCTGCAGCACGACCCGCCGGTGATCATCCTGGACGAGCCGACCTCGGGGCTGGACCCGGTGATGCAGGCACGCCTGCTGAAGGTGCTGGACGAGCGCGCGCGGGAGGGCCGCACCGTGTTCTTCTCCAGCCACGTGCTGGGCGAGGTGGACGAGCTGTGCGACCGCGTGGCCATGGTGCGCGGAGGCAAGCTGCTCCTCGTAAGGGACGTGGATGAACTGCGCCGCGCGCGCGTGCGCACCGTCGAGGTGCTCTTCGATCGCGCGGTGGACCCCTCCGCCTACCGGGTGGATGGGATGGGCGAGGTGCGGATGGAAGGCCATGTGCACCACTTCACCCTGTCGGGCGATCCCGGGCCGCTGCTCGCGCGCATCGGTCCCCTCGCCCCCCGCGACATCACCATCGAGGCCGCGCGCCTCGAGGATGTCTTCCGCGCCCTCTACCTCGGGGACGCTGACTGATGGGCGTGGTGTTCTCGCTCACCATGCGGCGGGCCATCCGTCGCGTACTGCTGCTGGGGGTCGCCCTCGGGGCCTTCCTGTTTCTCGTGGGCCTCTCCTACTCGTCGGTGGATGAGAACCAGATACGCAGCCTCGTGGAGTCGCTGCCGCCTGCCCTGCAGGCCTTCGTGAAGGGGTCGGATATCGCGAGCCCGGCGGGCTACCTCGGCTCCACCTTCATCCACCCCATCACCCTGTCCATCCTGGCCGCCACCGCGATCGCCGCCGGGGCCGCACCGGCGCGCGACGTGGAGCACGGCGTGGCCGAGCTGGTGCTGTCGCGCCCCATCACCCGCACCGCCTGGCTGGGCGCCGAGGTGGTCGCCATGGTCGTGCAGGTGACGATCGTGGCGGTCATGGGTTTCATCGGCGCGCTCATCGCCATCACCACGGTCGACGCGCTCGGCCCGGTCTCGGTGGGCAACCTGGCGATCACCACGCTGCCCCTGCTCGTGCTCTTCCTCGGGATCGGTGCCATCACGATGCTCGCAGGGTCGTTCTCGCGCACGGCCGCCCGGGCGATCGGCTGGGGTACCGCCTTCGCCCTGGTCGCCTATGCCCTCGACTACCTGGCACAGGTATGGGGAGTGGCCGAGCCCCTCGGCCCGCTATCGGTGATGCACTGGTACCGCCCGGCGACCATCCTCGGGTCGGGGTCCGCCCCGGCGTCCACCTGGATCGTGCTGTCGCTCGTCGCCGTCATCGCGACGGCGCTCGCGGTCGCGGTTACCTCGCGACGCGAGGTCGCCCCCTAGGCGCCGCCCCCGCTCCCGGTCGCCCTATCCGGCAGCGGGCTCGATCACCTTCCGCTGCACCGAGGCCGGCAGGCGGAGATTGCCCTTCGGCTTCTGCGTCTTCACCAGCTGCTGGAAGCTCTTGTACGAGGGCTTGCGGGCGCCCGAGTTGAACAGCAGTCCGCCGGGCCAGTTCGGGTTGTCCTGCAGCTGGAACCAGATGACCACGGGCACGCGGCTGCTCCTGACGAACGGCACGCGGAAGATCTGCTTCATGTAGCTCGCCTGCTGCGCGGTGGTGAAGGCCACCTTCCTGTACGGCGTCTTGGCCGTCGTGTACGAGGCCTCGGTGATGTAGATCTTCTTGCTCCGGCCACCCGGAAGCCTGTTGACCTCTGCCACGATCTCATCCAGCGTGTCCCACGCCGGGAAGATGTTCGTCTTCTTCAGCGGCGGCACGGACGGGTAGATGTGCTGGGAGTACTGGCTTCCCGACTTCAGACCGTATCGGCGGAGATCCCGGATCCAGTCCAAGGTGCCGCGGCCCGACTTGTCGGAGCGGCCCTTGGGCCCGGTGACGCCGGTGATGGGCACGGCCTTGCGGTTGGCCTTCTTGATCTCGGGCACGGCGAGGTTGGCCATCTGCACGTACTTGGGTGACGAGGCCACCCTCTTGCCCCGGTACTGCGGGTAGAGGTAGATCTGCAGGTTGGGCTCGTTCCAGATCTCGTAGAAGTTGACCTGGCACGTGCCGCGCCCCGGGATCTGGGTGCGGCCGTTGTACCGCGTTGCCAGCGCGTACATGAAGTCGGCGAAATCGCGCGCGCTGGACGGCGCCTTTGAGTTCCACACCACGCCATTGATGCCGCGCACTCCGCCCGTGGCCCATCCCGGGGCGTTCCACACGCTCACGATCGGCTGGATCCCGGCGCCCACCATGCCGCACAGCGTGGCGTCGGCCCACGACCAGTCGTAGGCCGGGTCGGTGTGGTCGCGGTCATTCGCCGGGCGAGTCGGAGCCGCGGTGGCCCAGAACAGGTCGGTGCGCATGATCTTCGTGCCCGTGGCCTCGGACATCGCGAGGCGCCCGGGGACCTCCGCCGCGGAGCTCGCCGCCATGCGGTCATCCTGCAGCCCGATGGCCGCGCCGGCGCCCATGGCGGGCAGGGCCACCCCGGCCACCAGGGCGCAGGCCAGAACGGAGGGGGAGGTGATCTTCACGAGCGTGCTCCGGACATCGGATCGGGGACGCGGCGAGGCTAGCAACGCGCACGGCGACGCCGGCCGAGGCGGGTCCGCCATGTCACAACCGATGAGGCGCGCCCGCGGACCGGGGCACGATGCCCCGGTCCGCGGCGTGCATCAGCCGGCGGGCACCGCCGGCTGCGTCACCTTGTTGCGCACCGACGCGGGAACCCGCAGGTTGCCCGTGGGCCGCTTGCTGCGCACCATCTGCTGGAAGCTGCGATACGAGGGCTTCTTGTTCCCGGTATCCGTCAGAAGGCCACCGGGCCAGTTGACGTTGTCCTGCAGGTTGAACCAGATCACGGCGCGCACGCGCGAGTTGCGCACGAACGGCACGCGGAAGATCTGCTTCATGTAGGTCGCCTGCTGGCGCTTCGTGAACTTCACCTTGCGGTATGGGGTCGTGGCCGTCGTGTACGAGGCCTCGGTGATGTAGATCTTCTTGCGCTTCCCGCCCCGCAGGCGGTTCACCTCGTCGGTGATCTCATCCAGCGTGTCCCAGGCCGGGAAGGCCTTCGTCTTCTTCAGCGGGGGCGCGGACGGGTAGATGTGCTGGGAGTAGTCGCTGCCCGGTCGCAGCCCGTAGCGGCGCAGATCGCGGATCCAGTCCAGCGTTCCGCGTCCCGACCGGTCCGACCGCCCCTTCGGCCCCGTCACGCCGGTGATCACCGTCGCGCGGCGGTTGGCCCTCTTGATCTGCGGGGTTGCCAGGTTGGCCATCTGCACGTACTTGCGGCCGGCGAGCGGGCGCTTCCCCTTGTACTGCGGGTAGAGGTAGATCTGCAGGTTGGGCTCGTTCCAGATCTCGTAGAAGTTGACCTGGCACTTGCCCCGGCCCGGGATCTCCGTGCGCCCGTTGAAGCGCTTCGACAGCGCGTACATGAAGTCGGAGAAGTCGCGCGCGTTCTTCGGCGCCTTGGAGTTCCACACCACGCCCTTGATGCCGCGGGCACCCCCGGTCGCCCAACCCGGTGCGTTCCACACCGTGACGATCGGCTGGATGCCCGACCCCACCATCCCGCACAGCGTGGCGTCGGCCCAGGACCAGTCGTAGGCCGGGTCCAGGTGATTGCGGTCATTGGCAGGCCGCGTCGGCGCCGCGGTGGCCCAGAACAGGTCCACCCGGGAAATCTTGGTCTTGGTGGCCTTCAGCATCTCCAGCCGGGTGGGGATGTCCTGCGCGGACGTCGCGGCCATGCGGTCGTCCTGGAGGCCGATGGCGGCACCGGCCCCCAGGGCCGGGATGGCCGCTCCCGTGACGAGGGCGGCTGCGACAAGCGCGGGTGCGGTCACTCTCATGTATGGGCTCCGTCCATATCGGGTACAGGGCGACCGTATCAGCGACCCCTGCGGTCGCCGCGCCGGTGGTTCCGGCGTGTCACTGGGCGCGGCGCTCGGCGAAGAACGCGCGCAGGAGATCGGCCGCCTCCACCGCCATTACGCCACCCTCCACGGGAATCCTCGTGGGCAGCCGTGGATCACGGAAGATGTCCACCACGCTGCCGGCCGCGCCGGACGCCGGTTCGGGGGCGCCGTACACCACCCGCTCCGGTCGGGCCTGCAGCAGCGCACCGGCGCACATCGGGCAGGGCTCAAGCGTCACGTAGACCGTGCAGCCCACCAACCGCCACCCCCCGAGCGCAATCGCGGCGTCACGGATGGCCAGCACCTCGGCATGGGCCGTGGGGTCCTGGCGAAGTTCCCGTTCGTTGCGGGCAGCGGCGACCACCGCCCCATCGCGAACCACCACGCACCCCACGGGGACGTCCCCGTGGGCAGGGGCGCGCCGGGCCTCATCCAGCGCGCGGCGCATCCAGCGCTCGTCGTCCGCCGCGCTCATGCGCCCTCCCGCCCCGCCGCGCGCACGGGCGCGCCGTCGCCATCGAATGCGACCGCGTACCGGTTGGCGAGCACTGACGGGTCCGCGGCCACGGTGGCGGCGGCCGCGCGCGCGGACGGGGCATCCAGGCCCGCGATGGCCAGCAGGGCGCCATCGGCCGGGCGTGCGCCCGCGGGCACCAGCACCGCCACGGCGCGCGCGCCGTCCACCGGCTGCGGTGCGCCGCCACCATCGGGGATCAACACCACGCGGCCGTCCGCGATGCCCCCGGGCAGCGCCCGCGCGCCCGGGTCGCCGCCCAGGGATCGCCACGCGGCATCGCGTCGCGAAAGGTCGGCATCCGACCCCACCCGCACACGGAAGGCCCGGTCACCCCCGGCCACGCGCGCGCCGGCGGCGCGCAATGCGCCGCCCAGCGGGGCATCCGCCGCCACCACGGGCGACGCACCACCGGCCCCGTGCACGAACGGCTCCGGCCACGATCCCACCACGGCCCGCACGCTCTGCATGCCCTGCCACGCGCGGTGATCCCACCATGCCACGTCGCCATCCGCGAGCGTCACCGACGCCGCCCCTACCGGCGACTCGAAGCCGTTCACGAAGAAGAACCAGTCCCGCGGCGGGGCGGTGGACGAGCCACGGCCGAACATCCCGCGCACGAACCCACCCCCGTATGCGGTCTCCACCGGGGTGATGCCGCGCAGGGCATCGAGCACGCTCCGGCCCGGCTCCACACGGGCCTCATGCAGCGCCTCGGCACCATGATCGGCCGTGACCACCACCTGAGCCGTGGGCGCCCCGGCCGCCGGGGCGGCCGCGTCGGAGCGCCGCTCGCATCCCGCCGCCGCCACCGCGCCCAGCATCACGGCGCACGCCGCGAGGCCGGCCGCGAGACGCCTACTCATAGTGCAGCGCGTCCAGGGGGTCGAGCCGGGCCGCGCGCCGGGCGGGCAGGACGGCGGCCAGCACGCCGGCCAGCACGGCGACCACCAGGAAGATCACCAGCTGCGTCCACGGAATCCGGAACACGATTCCCTCATCCTGCAATCCGAGGGAGAACACCCACGCCAGTACCACGCCCAGGATGATTCCGATCACCCCTCCGATGCCGGAGGTGATCACGCTCTCGTACCGCACCATCCGGCGCAACTGCGAGCGCGTGAGGCCGATCGCCCGGAGCATCCCGATCTCGCGCGTGCGCTCGGTGATCGACAGCACCAGCGTGTTGACGATGCCGAACAGCGAGATGACCACGCTCATCGCCAGGAGCACGTACAGCAGGTAGAGAATCGAATCCACGCGGCTGCTGATCTCGTCGCGGTACTCGGCATTCGTGCGCACCTCGGCCGCGGGGAACGGCGCGAGCGCCTTCGCCACCTCATCCTTCACCGCCACCGGGTCGGCACCCGGGTCCACCGTGGCCAGCACGAAGATGGGGTCGCGCGCCGTGAACAGACGGCCGAAGCCGTCGCGCGAGGCGATCACGCCACCCTCGAAGAGGATGCGGTCACGGAACACCCCGGCCACGCGGTAGGCATCTCTTGTCCCGGACGATGCCCGCAGCACCACCGGGTCGCCCACGCCGACTCCCGCGGAGTCGGCGAAGTCCTGCTCCACCACCACCTGTCCGGGGCCGAGCCCGCGGAGGTCCGCCTCCGACCCGTCCACCCACTCGAACGACAGCCCGCGGGCCGCGACTCCCGGATCCACGCCGAACACCGTCGTGCGTCCGGCGCCGTCCGATCGCGCCTCCTCCGTGAGCACGGCCACCACATCCGCCACACCCGGCGTGGCCTGCACCGCGGCGGCACTCGCCGCGGGGATCGGCTGGAAGCTCTTGCCCGAGATGATCAGGTCGCCGCGCAGGGTGTCGTCGATCGCACCGGTCACGGAGGCCTTGAGCCCCTGGGCGAACACCGCCACGAACGACACCAGGCCGATGCCGATCATCAGCGCCGCCGCCGTCGCCGCGGTGCGCGACGGGTTGCGCGTGGCGTTCTGGCGGGCCAGCGATCCCGATGCGCCGGGCGTGCGCTCGAGCGGCCAGCCGATGAGGCGCGAGAGACCCGGCACCAGGTACCGCAGCAGGCCACCGATGGCCAGGAACACCAGCAGCGCGCCGAGCGCCATCACCAGCAGGCGCCGGGTCGCGCCGCCCTCGCTCTGCAGGCCCA